>NZ_JBRRCU010000086.1:0-14581 GCF_056759195.1 Stenotrophomonas sp. STEN083
GTGCTCGGCAGAGGCTCTTCCGGCAACGCCTCTGCCGAGCACGCCTCGGCACTACGTTGCGCTTTTAGAGCGCAGGCAGCACGCCGATCGCTTGCGCGGCAGCTGACTGAAGCCCGGACTGGACCGCCAACCAGCGCCGTGATGAACTGCGCGAGCAGATGCTGGGCTACAGCGGCACGTTCGCTGGGCGTGCCGGGTCGGCCTCCCAACCGGCTGCCCCCCCGGCTTGGCAGGCATTAAGCACACAAGAAAATAATTTTCACGTATTCTCCACCCTTCGCCCCAATAGCCACCCATAATCCTGGGTGATCACGGCAAGAGGTAGGATTCGTGCAGGAAAATTACTTTCATTCCGAAGCAATTCTAGTCGGCAAGGGCCTCCCCAGCGGTGGCCCATGGACACCTGCCTCGATCGCAGCCGCCGCACCTTCGATTCTGGCGGAGCAGCTCAGCCTGCCCGCCGCCGCGCTGAGCGCCTCGGCACTGCAACACAACCTGCGGTGGATGCGTCAGTTTGCACAAGCCTATGGCTGCCATCTGGCGCCACATGGCAAGACCACCATGAGCCCGGCGCTGTTCCGCATGCAACTCGATGCCGGTGCCTGGGGCATCACCCTGGCCACCGCGCCACAGACCGTCGCCGCACATACCGAAGGCGTGCGGCGCGTACTGCTGGCCAACCAGCTGGTCGGCAAGGGCAACTTCGAACTGATTGCCTCCCTGCAGCAGCGTGATCCGGGTTTCTGGTTCGCCTGCGTGGTGGACTCGGCCGCCAATGTGGCCGCGCTGGGCAGCTATTTCAGCGCCCGGGGGCAGCATATCAAGGTGCTGCTTGAGATTGGCCTGGCCGGCGGCCGTACCGGCGTGCGCGATGACGCACAGGCGCAGGCCGTGCTGGACGAAATTGCGCGTTGGCCGGATGCAGTCGCGCTGGTCGGCGTGGAAGTCTACGAAGGTGTCGCCGGCGACGAGGCCGGCGTGCGCGCGATGCTGCAGCGCAGCCTTGCGCAGTGGCAGGCGATCCGCGCCAACGGTGGTTTCCGCCAGTTGCCGGCCATCCTCAGCGGCGCCGGTTCGGCCTGGTTCGACGTGGTCGCCGAAGAATTCTCCGTGCTCGCCAACGATGCGGACGCGCAGATCGTGCTGCGCCCGGGCTGCTATCTCAGCCACGACGTCGGTATCTACCGGCAGGCAGCCGAGCGCATCCATGCCAGCAATCCAGTCGCGCGTGAGATGGGCAGCAGCCTGCAGCCGGCATTGCGGCTGTGGGCTTATGTGCAATCACGCCCAGAGCCGGGCAAGGCAATCATCGCGCTGGGCAAGCGCGATGCTGCCTTCGATGCCGGCTTGCCGGTGCCTGCGCTGCACTATCGCCCCGGCGACGCGGCGCCGAGCAACGCCGCCGCACATTGGAAGGTCACCGCGATGATGGACCAGCACGCCTTCCTCGAACTGCAGACAGACGATGACCTGCAGGTGGGCGACATGCTTTGTTTCGATATTTCCCACCCTTGCCTGACTTTCGACAAATGGCGCCACCTGCTGGTGGTCGATGACGCACACCGCGTCGTCGGCGCTGTTTCCACGCAGTTCTAACCGCTTCCATCGAGCCTGTACGCATGACCGACGGTAATCTGCTGTTGATCTACGCCGCATTGTCGATCCTTGCACTGATCGTGCTGATCGCCCGCTTCCGACTCAATCCCTTTATCAGCGTCACCCTTGTTTCAGTGGGACTGGCGCTGTTTGCCGGCATGCCGGCGCCGGAGATCCTGCCGGCCTACGAGCAAGGCGTCGGCAAGACGCTGGGGCATATCGCACTGATCGTCGCGCTGGGCACCATGCTCGGCAAGATGATGGCCGAGTCCGGCGGTGCCGAGCGCATCGCGCGCACTTTGATCGCCCGTTTCGGCGTCAAGAACGTGCACTGGGCAATGATGCTGATCGCCTTCTGCGTGGGCCTGCCGATCTTCTTCGAAGTCGGTTTCGTGCTGCTGATCCCGATCGTGCTCAATGTCGCCCGTCGCACCGGCGTGCCGCTGCTGCTGGTCGGCCTGCCAATGGTGGCCGGCTTGTCGGTGGTACACGGCCTGGTGCCGCCGCACCCGGCGGCGATGTTGGCCGTGAATGCCTATGGCGCCGATGTCGGCCGCACCGTGTTCTATTCCCTGTTGATCGGTTTGCCGACCGCCGCCGTCGCCGGCCCGATATTCGCCAAGTTCGTCGCGCCACGGGTCAAGCTACCCGCGCACAACCCGATGGAAGCAGCGCTGCTGGACGAAGGCCATGGCCGCATTCCCGACGAGCAGCTGCCCAGCTTCGGCATCACCTTGGCCACCTTGTTGCTGCCTGTAGTTCTGATGCTGCTTGGCGGCTGGGCCGACCAGATCGCAACACCCGGTTCGCCCCTCAACCACGGTCTGCGCTTCATCGGCCACTCGGTGGTGGCGTTGCTGCTGGCGACCTTGATGAGCTTCATCACCTTGGGCCTGATGCGCGGCTTCAGCCGCGAGCAGATCCTCAAGTTCACCCAGGAATGCCTGGCACCGACGGCGGCGATCACCTTGCTGGTCGGTGCCGGTGGCGGCCTCAATGGCATCCTCGTGCATACCGGCGTGGCGGCGGAAATCATCGGCCTGTCGCAGCGCTTCGAGCTGTCGCCGCTGCTGATGGGCTGGACCATGGCCGCGCTGATGCGTATCGCCACCGGCTCGGCAACCGTGGCGATGACCACTGCCTCCGGTATCGTCGCGCCGATTGCCGCGGCTATGGGCTATGCCCACCCGGAACTGCTGGTGCTCGCCACGGGTGCCGGCTCGGTGGTGCTGTCACACGTCAATGACGGTGGCTTCTGGCTGGTGAAGGAATACTTCAACATGACTGTCGCCCAGACCTTCAAGACCTGGACGGTGCTCGAAACCCTTATCTCCGTCATCGCCCTTTCCTTGGTGATGGCCCTGTCCATGGTGCTTTGAACATGTCGCAGAATACGTTCGATATCGTCTATGAGCTGCGCCAGCGCCAGCACGAGTTCAGCCCGGTGGAAGCGCGCATTGCCGCCGCCATCCTCGCCGACGTGGATGCCGCCGCACAGTACGGGGTCAGCGAGCTGGCCGAGCGCGCCGAAGTCAGCGCTGCCGCCATTTCGCGCTTCGCCAAGGCGTTGGGCTGTGAACACGTACGCGAACTACGTGCACGCCTGGCCTCGGCCAGCGCGGTCGGCAAGCGTTTCCTGGAACAGCAGAACGCGCCGCCGGTGTCCGCGCTATACGCGCAGATCTGCGATGACATCCAGGAAAGCCTGCGCCACAACATCGCCAACCTGAAAGAAGACGTGGTGCAGGGACTGGCCGACGCCTTGTGCAAGGCGCGGATGATCCACATCTTCGGTCTGGGCGGCTGCTCCACCGTATTCGCGCAGGAACTGCAGAGCCGGCTGGTGCGCTTCGGCCGCCCGGTCTCGGCCTGCAGCGATGCGCTGATGATGAAGATCATCGGCGCCACGCTGGGTCCGGAAGATCTGGTACTGGTGTTGTCGGTCAGTGGCATCACCCCGGAAATCGTCTCCGCCACCGATATCGCCCGCACTTACGGCGCCCGCATCGGCGCCATCACCCAGGCCGGCACGGCCTTGGCCGAGCGCAGCGACTGGCTGCTGCCGATCCAGATCGAGGAAACGGATTTCGTGTTCAAACCCTCCGCATCGCGCTACGCGATGATGCTGGCTATCGACGTGCTCGCCACCACCACCGCACTCAGCGATGCCAATGCCAACCACGAGCACCTGCGCCGCATCAAGCTGGCGTTGGACCGCCATCGCGGCGGTGATTCACGCCTGCCGCTGGGTGACTGATCCATGCATGATTTCTTGATACGCAATGCCCTGATCTTCGATGGCAGCGACCAGGCCGGTGTGCAGGGTGATGTGGCCATCAATGCCGGGCGCATCGTCGCGGTCGGCCAGCTTGGCGACGCGGCGGCAGCAAATGTGGTTGACGCACAGGGCCTGGCCTTGGCGCCGGGCTTCATCGACGTACATACCCATGATGATCTGGAAGTGATCCGCAACCCAGACATGCTCAGCAAGCTGTCGCAGGGCGTGACCACCGTGGTGGTCGGCAACTGCGGCATCAGCGCCAGCCCGGTGCAGATCCGCGATCAGGTGCCGGACCCGATGAACCTGCTGGGTGATGCCGAGGATTTCCGCTATGCGGATTTCGCCAGCTATCGCAGCGCCGTCGAAAGTGTCGGCCCAGCGGTGAATGTGGCCGCACTGGTCGGTCATACCGCCTTGCGCCAGAACCATATGGACAGGCTGGACCGCGCTGCCAGCGCGGATGAAATCAACGCGATGCGCGCGCAGCTACGCGACAGCCTCGCGCACGGCGCATTGGGCCTGAGCAGCGGCCTGGCCTATGCATCGGCCTTCAGCGCGCCGTCCGCGGAAGTGGATGCGCTGGCTGCCGAGTTACCACGCAACGGGCTGTATGCCACCCACTTGCGCGATGAATTCGGCGGCATCCTCAATGCGATGGAAGAAGCCTTCCATGCCGCACGCGCGCCGCAGGCAGCGGTGCGCGTCTCGCACCTGAAGTGCGCCGGCATCGACAATTGGGGCCGCAGTGGCGAGGTGCTGGCCAGCCTTCACGCCGCCTCGGCCACCCAGGATGTCGCCTGTGACTGCTATCCGTACGCCGCCAGCGCCTCGACCCTGGACCTGAAACAGGTCACCGATGCCTTCGACATCCTGATCACCTGGTCCGAGCCCGAGCCCAGCCAGGGCGGTCGCCTGCTGGCGGCGATCGCCGCCGACTGGAATGTGTCGCTGCTGGATGCCGCGATCCGCCTGCAACCCGCCGGTGCGGTCTACCACGGCATGGACGAAGCCGACGTGCGCCAGATCCTTGCCCACCCGCTGACCATGATCGGCTCCGATGGCTTGCCGCGCGATCCGCGCCCGCATCCGCGGCTATGGGGCACCTTCCCGCGCGTGCTCGGCCATTACGCCCGCGATGAGCAGTTGTTCCCGCTGCATACCGCCGTGCACAAGATGACCGGCCTGCCGGCGTCGCGCTTCGCCATGGGCGCGCGCGGCTTCATCCGTGCCGGCTGGCACGCCGACCTGGTGCTGTTTGACCCGGCACGGGTACGCGACACCGCCAGCTTCCACGACCCGATCCGCGCTGCCGATGGCATCAACGCAGTCTGGGTCAACGGCTACCTGAGCTACGACGGCAAACAGGTCGTTGCCCGCGCCGGCCGTTTTGTCTGCCCCGAGGCTGCACCAGCAGCCTGAGTTGCTACCGCTCTACCCAAATAAGGAATACCGATGAGTGACATCAAACGCTATGGCGCCGAAGGCGGCGTTGGCCAAGGCAAGCAGCACATGCCGTTCTCGCGCGCGGTCGAAGCCGACGGCTGGCTGTTCGTATCCGGACAGGTACCGATGCGCGACGGCGAGCTGGTGGCGGGCACCGTGACCGAGCAATCGCATGTGGTCATCGGCAACGTGCTGCAGATTCTGGCAGAAGCCGGCTACGGCCCCGAGCATGTCGTGCGCTGCGGTGTGTGGCTGGACGACGCCCGTGATTTCTACGCCTTCAATGGCGTGTTCAAACATTACTTCGGCGAAAACCCGCCGGCCCGCGCCTGCGTCGAAAGCCGCATGGTGGTGGATTGCAAGGTGGAAGTGGACTGCGTGGCCTACAAGCGTCCGCCGCGCGACTGATGCACCCGCAATGTCCGGCTGGGGCACGCTTCACTGTAGTGCCGAGCCATGCTCGGCTGGTGCTTTATCGAGAAAGCCTCTGCCGAGCATGGCTCGGCACTACCGTGCTGACCGACGCCGTTGTGGTGGCGGCGTAAGCCGCGAAGCTGACCACCCCGGTAGCAAGCTGCCAGTTGCAATTGCCAAATCGCCTGAAGCCCCAACTTTACTGGCCTCGCGGCTCACGCCGCTCCTGCAAAAGAGCCGCCAAAGCCCAGCCAGTGCCAATAGGCCCGGTTGCTATTGTGCGTAAGGAACGACAAAGTTCGCCCTTCGCTGGTGTAAGGTCCCCACCCCTATGATTCAACTTGACGCCGTACAGACGGTCGCCTTCGCGGGCTTGACCCTGTTCGCCGGCTACGCATTGTGCCGTGCCATCCCGTTTTTCCGCCGCTACAACCTGCCTGAACCGGTGATTGGCGGCTTGCTGGTGGCATTGGCCGTATGGTGGGCACATGGTCAGCAGACCACCCTGTTCACACTCGACACCACCCTCAAGACACCGCTGATGGTGGCGTTCTTCACCACGCTCGGCATCAACGCCAGCGTGCGGCTGCTGCGGGTCAGCGGCAAACAGGTGATGCTGTTCCTGCTGATCGGCAGCATCTTCGCGGTGCTGCAGAACCTGATCGGCATCAGCGTAGCCAAGATGTTCGGCCTGAACCCGATGTTCGGCGTGCTGGCCGGCTCGGCCACGCTGACCGGCGGCCCGGCCACCGGCCTGGCCTTTGCTGGGCATTTCGAGCAGGCCGGTCTGGTCGGCGCGGAAAGCCTGGCGGTGACGGCGGCAATGGCCGGCATCATCTGCGGCGGCCTGGTTGGCGGCCCGGTGATCACCGTGCTGATGCAACGCTTCAAGGTGCAGCATCCCAGCCAGAAGGCGACCGGTTCGCAACTGGGCGAGGACGAAGCAGTAACCGTGCGCTACCCCAGCGAGTCGGCACGTGAGTTCGACGCGCTCAAGAGCATCGTCGTTCTGCTGATGGCGATGTGGCTGGGCGTCTGGGTGGGCAAGGGCTTCGAAGGCATCGGCCTGACCCTGCCGACCTATATCGGCGCGATGCTGGTTGGTGCTGTGATCCGCAACATCGATGACTACACCGGCTGGATCAAGCTGTCGGTACCGACCACTGACCTGATCGGCAATATCAGCCTGGCCTTGTTCCTGGCCATCGCGCTGATGGATCTCAAACTCTGGGAATTGGCTGGCATGGGCCTGCCGCTGCTGGTCAACCTGATCATCCAGGTATCGGTGGTAGCGCTGTTCGCGGTGCCGATCTACTGGTTGATGGGCCGTGACTACGACGCGGCGGTAATGGGTGGCGGCTTTATCGGCTTCATGCTCGGCACCACCGCCAACGCGATGGCGGTGATGCGGCGGCTGGCACAGCGCTACGGGCCGGCGCCGCGCGCCTTCCTGGTGGCACCGTTGGTGGGCGCGTTCTTCATCGACTTCATCAATGCGCTGATCATCACCGGCTTCCTCAACTTCTGGCCGCACTAAGCTACCGGTTCCGTGCGCCATATCCGTGCCTTGTGCGCGGGTTGGCGCGACAATTCCGCCTCACCTGCCCCGTGCTGTTTCTCTGATGACATCCAACGCTGCGCCTGAACTTTCTTCCCGCCATGACCTGGTCGTCATCGGCGCTGGGGTGGTGGGTTTGGCCACTGCCTATGCCGCTGCGAAGCGCGGCTGCTCGGTGCTGCTGCTGGACCGCAACACAGGGCCTGCGCTGGGCACTTCGTTCGCAAATGGCGCACAGCTCAGCTATGCGTACACCGACGCGATGGCTGGCCCAACAACCTGGGCGCAGCTGCCGGAAATGGCGTTCGGCCGTAACGGTCCCTTCCGCACCCGCTGGTCGGCGGATCCGGATTTCCTGCGCTGGGGTCTGGCTTTCCTGCGGCAGGCCAGCAGCGGCGGCTTGCATCGCAATACCCTGGCCACGCTGGAACTGGCGCTGGAATCGCGCACTGCCATGCAGGCCCTGTTGCAGCAGCACCCGATCGATTTCGACCACGAGATCTCCGGCAAGCTGCACGTGTACCCCTCGGTCGAAGGCATGCAGGGTGCTGCCGCGATGATCGCGCTCAAACGCGTCAGTGGCGTGCAGCAACGACTGGTCGATGCCGCCGAAGCCGCTGCCATCGAACCGGCACTCAGCGGTGCGCGGTGGTTGGCTGGCGGCGTCTACTCGCCCGAGGAGGAAGCTGGCGACCCCTACCGCTTCAGCCACGGCTTGTTGCAGGTGCTGCAGCAGCAGTACGGCGTACAGGCCGGGTTTGGTTTCGATACGCAGTCACTGCACCGTGCGGAGGGACAATGGCAGTTGCGGGCCCGCGACGGCCGCAAGCTACAGGCAGCGCGCGTACTGGTCTGCGCTGGCATCGACAGCCCTGCCCTGCTCAAACCCTTGCGCCTGCGCATGCCAGTGATGTCGATCAAGGGCTATTCCTTCACCGCACCGTTGGGCAGCAATGCACCCAGGGTCAGCATCACCGACACCAAGCGCAAACTGGTGTTCTGCCGCCTTGGCGAGCGCATCCGCGTTGCCGGACTGGCTGATCTCAACGATTGGAATCCCGCGCCCGAACCGGCGCGGTTGGCAACACTGATCGCACAGGCACGCGCCTCGCTGCCTGAAGCCGCTGACTACGATCACATTGAAAGCAGTTGGGCCGGGCTGCGCCCGGTCACGCCATGGACCTCGCCGATCATCAAGAACCTCGGCGATGGCCTGGCCTGCAACATCGGCCACGGCATGCTTGGCTGGACACTGGCGATGGGCAGTGGCGAGCGCGCGGTACAGCAGTTGTTGGACACGCCCTGATCCGACTCAGGTTTCGCTGATCTGGTCCATGCGGATGCGGTTGGCAAACAGCGAGAACGCCAACGCGCCGGCAAGGCCATTGGCGCGGTTGATCCACTGCGGCAGCCAACGTGGCGCTGCCAATACACCAGCCTCGAACAGCGGCGTCAATGCCACCGCATCGCCCAGCGTCATCTTGCCGGCGAACAACCAGCGGCAGGTCTGCAGCTTTTCATCGCGCAACATCTGCCGGAAGAAGGTGTGCACCGAGACCAGCCCGCGCAGGTAGACGGTGTCCTTGGTGAAAGCAGAACCACCGCTGGTAGGCACGCCACGGAACACGCGTTGTGCCGAAGAAAAGCTCTCCTCGCCAGTCTGCCCGGCAGCGCGGAAGTAGTTGAATACTTCGATGAAGTCGGCACCATCGCGCGCCATCGCAATCGCCTCGATACGCAGGCTGATGCGCTTGAGCCGCTGGATGTCGATGCTGCCGGTGATCTGCTCGGCAAACGTAGCCAGGCCTTCCTGGGTCGCGGTGATGCGCGGCGAGGACAGCGCGAGGCTGGGCAACACCACCTGATCGCGGCCGTTGAGCGCGGTCAGCGAATGCACCAGCGCTTCATGGTGATAGAGCTGCGCACGGTCGTAGGCACTGAACGTTGCGCGGGTACGCAGACGGATGCGGGTTGCGCCGGCAGCAGCCTTGGCAATCAGTTCCGGGTCCAGCTCAACGGTGATCATGCGCCCGGCGAAGAATTCATCCAGATCGCTCTGCAGCATCAGCTGCAAGGCTGTGGCCGATACCGGCACCTGTTCTTCCGGCGCCAGCAGCTCGTGGTCCAGTTCCTGCGCGATCTGGATGAAGTGCCGTGCTGCGTCGCGCGTGGTCGGCCCATTACCCGGCATCGGTTGCTCGGGCACGCCGAACAGCTGGGTGGAATAGTCGTCCACAGCGCGCGTGCCCAGGCCTTCCAACAGGCTGGCGGCCAGATCCCAGCTGCGCGCCGAATCCTGGATGTAACTGCCCAGGGGATGGCTTGCGTCCACCGCTTCCATCACCGCCGCCAACTCGCGCCGCGTTTCGTTGAAGTCGAGCTTGGGATAGTCCACCTGCGGCAACAGCGGGTTGCCACGCGCCACGCTTTCCAGAAACGGGGCCTGCGTATTGGCCGGCCAGCTGGTCAGGCTCAGCAGACGGATGCCTTTGACCGCCGCCACCATCCGCGCATCCAGCGCTGCGTGATGGCTGATGGCTGGATCGTTGTGGGTACCAACTGCGGCCATGCCTGCCTCGTTCAAATCAGATAGCAAAACGCAGGGATCAAGCTCGTTGTAGGAGCGTCGCTGGGTGTCCTCGGGCCATAAGCCGCGAAGGCACAACCGCATCAGCGCCGCTTGCCTTTGTTTATCGGCCGCCATTGCGCACCGCGCCCGCTGTGTTTGCGCTCGGTGGCCTGCTCAGCCTGACGCTGGGCAAGTTTGGCAGCGGCCTGCGCCACTTCCTCGCGCAGCTTGAGGTAGCTCTCCAGCCGGCTCTCGTCGATGTCGCCGCGCTCGATGGCTTCCTGCACTGCGCAACCCGGTTCGCTGTGGTGTGAGCAATCGCGGAACTTGCATTGCGTGGTCAGCTCTTCGATATCGGCAAAACCGCCTTCAGCCAGGGTCTCCTCGCCGGTCGGCTTGAGCTCACGCATGCCGGGCGTGTCAATCAGACAGGCACCGTAAGGCAGCGGCATCAGCGCACGATGGGTGGTGGTGTGGCGGCCGCGCGAGTCATTGCTGCGCACTTCATTGGTCTTCATCCGGTCCTCGCCCAACAGCGTGTTGGTCAAGGTGGATTTGCCGGCACCGGACGAACCCACCAGCACCACGGTGTTGCCCGGGCCCAGCCACGGCAGCAGGGCGGAGACGCTTTCCGGGTCCTTGCCATTGATCGCCAGCAGCGGAATCTGCTGTGCGGCCAGGTCTTCCAGCACCGCCAGCGCGTCCTCGCTGTACTCGGTCTGGTCGGCCTT
Organism: Stenotrophomonas sp. STEN083; assembly: GCF_056759195.1. Lineage (NCBI taxonomy): Bacteria > Pseudomonadati > Pseudomonadota > Gammaproteobacteria > Lysobacterales > Lysobacteraceae > Stenotrophomonas > Stenotrophomonas sp. STEN083. The sequence continues at coordinate 10,593 of NZ_JBRRCU010000086.1, forward strand.
GGTCAGCACCACCACCGGCGACGCGCCACCACCACCGACCAGCAGCAGATAACGCTCGATGCGGCGCGGATTGAAGTCAGCATCAAGGCCGCAGACGATGAACACCGTATCGATGTTGGCCGCGATCACCTGCTGGTGATAGTGCTCACCGGCGGCACCACGCTTGATCGAGGTATGCCGCGGCAGCAGCGCAACGATGCGCTTGCCGTCCAGCAGCACCCAATCACCAACCGCCGCACGCTCATGGCTGGGGAAGCGCGGACGCTGCCACTCCGGTGGCGATTCTGTCTTGAGGCTGTTATCGGGCGCATCGGCGACCACGTAGCCGGAACGGTGCTGTTCGATCACCCGCCCCGGGCGCGCCTGCGGGTGGGCGGCAAAGGCGTCCTGCCATTGCGGGTCCTCGGGAGCACCGGGCCAGGGCCAGCCGATATGGCGCAGCGAATCGAAGTCGATGGAATCAGTCATTGGGGGATTCTACCGGGGTGGAGCTTGGCGCCGGGAATATGGCTTGGTCAGGGCGAGAACCAAGGCAGATCAAGAGCCTCCCTCCCCAACCCTCCCTTGCCTGCGGCAAAGGGAGGGAGCCAAACGCCCCCTCCCTTGCGCGTAGCGCAGGGGAGGGTTGGGGAGGGGTGCCGTTGCCCTTGCTTGAACGCTTGCTTTTACCTGCAACCGATCCCCACTCCAGGCCCCCTGCTACCGGCCCGCAAACCCCCGCCCCGCAGCGCAACAATTCGGCTACCATGCGATGTCCATGCCCTTGATGGCCCTGAGAAAATGTCAAGCCCTGCCAAACCGCTAGCCACCCGTGAACGCCTGTCCGAAGTCCGCTACGAAATCCGTGGTGAACTGGCCCGACGAGCGCGGGAGTTGGAGGCCCAGGGCCGCAAGCTCATCAAGCTCAATATCGGCAACCCCGGCGCGTTCGGGTTCCGCGCGCCTGCGCACCTGCAGCACGCCATCGCCGATGACATGGGCCGTACGGATCCCTACACCCACCAGCAGGGTCTGCCAGTCGCACGTGAAGCCATTGCCGCCGCCTACGCGCGTCGTGGTGCGCCCGATGCCGTGGCTGACCGCGTGTTCCTGGGCAATGGCGTGTCCGAGCTGATCGACCTGTCGCTGCGCGCCCTGCTCAACCCGGGCGATGAAGTGCTGGTGCCCTCGCCGGATTACCCGCTGTGGTCGGCCGCCACCATCCTCAACGACGGCCGCCCGGTGTATTACCGCTGCCGTCCGGAAAACGGCTTCCTGCCCGATCCGGTGGAGATGGAAGCGCTGGTGTCCTCGCGCACCCGCGCCATCGTGCTGATCAACCCGAACAACCCAGTCGGCGCCAGCTACCCGCGTGAGCTGCTGGAAAAAATCGTCGCCATTGCCCGCAAGCACAACCTGTTGCTGCTGGTGGACGAAATCTACGACCAGATCCTGTACGACGGCACGCAATTCCAGCCGGTCGCACCACTGGCCGGCGATCACCCCTGCCTGACCTTCAGCGGCCTGAGCAAGGTGCACCGCGCCTGCGGTTGGCGCGTGGGCTGGATGCTGCTGTCGGGTGCCGGTGAGCAGTTGGGTGAATTCCGCGCTGCGCTCGACCTGCTCAGCGCGCTGCGCCTGTGTGCCAACGTGCCGGGCCAGTACGCCATTGAAGCCGCAGTCAACGGCCCGGACACCATTTCCGAACTGTGCAGCCCCGGTGGCCGCCTGTACGAAACCCGCCGCGCGGTGATCGAGGCCTGCGAGGCCTGCGAGCATCTGTCGCTGGTGGTGCCATCAGGCGCGCTGTATGCCTTCCCGGCAGTCGTCGGCCCGGCCGCACAGGGCTTTGACGACCACGACTTCGCCCTGCAGCTGATGGAAGAAGAAGGCGTGCTGGTAGTGCCCGGTTCCAGCTTCAACGTGCCCTACCGCAACCACTTCCGCGTGACCCTGTTGCCTGAGGCCAGCGTGATGCGCGAGGTCTTCGGTCGCATCGACAAGCTGCTCAGCCGGCGTGCCGAAGCGGTCACCAAGGTTGTGCAGCTCAAGCCGCGCAGTGCGGTGGGCTGATTGGCCTTGATCAGCGAGACCGCAGCCATTTCCACGTCTTACCTGGCGCTGGGCGACTCCTACACCATCGGTGAGGGCGTGGCCCAAGCCGGTACCTGGCCGTTCCAGCTCGCCGCCGCGCTACGCGCACAAGGCATCGTGCTGGACGACCCGCAGGTCATCGCCACCACCGGCTGGACCACCGACGAGCTGGCTGCCGCCATCGACGCCGAAGCCCCGCAAGGGCCGTACGCACTGGTGAGCCTGCTGATCGGGGTCAACAACCAATACCGCGGACGGCCGCTGGCCGAGTACCGGCAGCAATTCGAACAACTGCTGCAGCGCGCGATCGCCCTGGCTGGTGAAGACCCGCGCCGAGTGCTGGTGCTGTCCACGCCGGACTGGGGCTTCACCCCGTACGCGCAGCAGAACGGTCGCGATGCGGCCCAGGTTGCCCGCGAAATCGACGATTTCAACGCCGCCGCGCAGGCCTGCTGCGGCGATTACGGCGTGGCATTCGTCGATATCACCCCGACCAGCCGCGACGGTGGTGAAACGGTGGAAATGCTGGCCGATGATGGCCTGCATCCTTCGGCTGCCATGTACGGGCGCTGGGCAGAGCTGGCGCTGCCGGTCGCGGCCGGGCTGCTCAAGCCAGCATCGGCCGCTTGAACCGCCCGCAAGCCACCCCGGCCATGGCCGGCGAACGGGCGCGCGCGATTGCCCAGGCCTTCGCGCCACGGCAGTTCTGGGGCCATCGCGGCGACTATTACTACGCCTTGCTGAAGTTGCGCAGCGACCCGCTCTACCCGGGCGTGCTCGACGCGCTGCGCGGCAGCAGCGCGCCACTGCTCGACATGGGCTGCGGGCTGGGCCTGTTGGCCCATGCACTACGCCAGGATGGTCAGCGCATGGCCTATCTGGGCGTGGACAGCGACACCTCCAAGATCCAACGCGCCAGCACCGCCGCCAGCAGCACCAACCTGAACGACACCAGCTTCGCCGCCATTGATCTGCTGGCAGCGCTACCGGCCCATCAGGGCAATGTCGCCATTCTCGACGTGCTGCAATACCTGCCTGCAGCCGCCCAACCCGGCCTGCTGCAGCGCGCAGCGGCAATGTTGAGTGCCGATGCACGACTGGTGATCCGCATGACCGTGGCTGACGGCAGCCGCCGCAGCGGCGTCTCACGGGTGGCCGACCGCGCCGCCAACCTGATTGGCTGGATGCGCTCGCGCCCGCGCGACTACCTGGACGTGGACGCTGTACGTGTCCATTTGCAGCAGGCCGGGCTGACCGTCAGCCTCACCCCGCTGTACGGCAACACCCCATTCAACAACTGGCTGCTGGTCGCCCAACGCGGTTGAACCACGGTCAAGCCGTTTGCACCGATAATGGTGCCATTCCCTGCCGGCCCAACCGGGCTGGCGCAGCAACGAGATTCCCGTGAAGAAGACCTATAGCCTCGCCATCGAAGGCAAGCACCCCGACCGCCTGCTGGAAGCCAGTAAGCACGACATCCGCAAGTACACCAAGCGTGAGCGCGGCAAGGCACTGCCGGCCGGTGCCGATTCCTGGGGTTTCGACAGCAAGCTCGGCGTGGACGAAGCCTCGGCCAAGCCGGTGGGATATGACGAGCTGTTCCGCGCAATCGACGCGCTGGTAGCTGCTGGCAACACCCAGTTCTACGTCGAAGTGGTGAGCAAGACGGCCAAGCGCAGCCCGCGCCCGGTAGCCGACGCAGCCCCGGCAGCAGAAACCGATTTCGAAGATTGATCGCGCAAGCCCCTTGGCCGCAGGCAAAAGGGGCTTGTTGTAGTGCCGAGCCATGCTCGGCAGAAGCTTTCCCGGCAATGCCGGTGTAGTGCCGAGCCATGCTCGGCAGAAGCTTTCCCAGCAATGCCGGTGTTGTGCCGAGCCATGCTCGGCATGGGGCTTTCCCGGTAAGGCCTCTGCCG
>NZ_JBRRCU010000087.1:0-14330 GCF_056759195.1 Stenotrophomonas sp. STEN083
CGCCGCCCCGCCGCGGGCGGTCGCGCCCCCCCCCCCCCCCGCCCCCGCGCGGCCCGCCCCCCCCACTACACCTCGTTCGGATCCGCCTTCCAATACCCGGTTGCGCGGATCCACTCCTTCGGCACCTGCAGATGCCCTTCCACAAACTTGCGCATCATCCGCGCACGTTTGGATTCGGTGGCAATCCAGTAATGCGTATCACCATCAGGCTGCTCGAAATCCACCAACGCATCCTCAAGCAACGTGCTGCTGGCAGCATCAAAACCATTGCGCTCGAACCAAGACACAGTCACCTGCGCCGCGCTCTCCAACGGCTGCCGATCACCTTCCTCCGGGATCTCGATGAACACCTCGGCCACCGCACCTTCCGGCAACTCTTCCAAACGCCGCGCAATCGCCGGCAACGCCGTCTCATCACCAATCAGCACATAGCAGTCGAAGTCATCGGCCACCACGTGCGAACCACGCGGGCCGGCAACCACCAACTCATCGCCAATCTTGGCTTCAGCGGCCCAACTGGTTGCCGGGCCATCTCCGTGCAGCACGAAATCCAACACCAGCTCACCAGCATCGGCATCGTAGAAACGCGGCGTGTAATCGCGTGCCGGTGAAGGCTGCTTGCCTTCCGGATAGCGCGGGCGTTGCTCGGTGAGTTCAGGCAATACAAATTCGCCTTCGGCATTGGCGAAGAACAGCTTCACGTGGTCATCCGGTGAGCGGCTGTCAAAACCTTCCAGCGCATCGCCGCCTACAACAACGCGCTGCATGTTTGGGGTCAGGCGTTCCGTGTGCACTACCTGCAGCTGGCGGAAACGCGGGGTCATGCGGATCAATTGGGTTTCATGCTGTGACATGGGGGTACCTGGGGTCAGTGTCGGCAAGGCCGGGAGACCGTGGCTGGATCGCTCTGGCTGGGTCGTAATGAACAACGGTGATGCGGGGATCAGTCTTGCTGCGATGCCTGCTGCACCAGCGCCGTGGCTTCTGCAATCAAGCCAGCAATGCGCGCGACATCGGCGTCCTGCCAATCGCCTTTGCGCAGCATCAGCGAGTTGGTGAACTGGTGCATGGCGTCGCGCAGGGGCGCCGGCAGGCTCTCCCTCGCTATGACGCGGGAGTTGTGGCGCGCACGCATGCGCGCGGTTTCCACGTCCTCGGCGCGCAGCTTGAGCTGGGCCTGGCCCAGGCTGGTGATGTGGTAGCGCTTGCGTCCGCCGTCTTCCTCGGCGCTTACCCAGCGCTGCTTCTCGAAGTCGGCCAGCAGCGGATACACCGAGCCCGCGCTGGGCGTGTAGACGCGTACGAACATCTCGCTGATCTGCTGGATCAGCTCATAGCCATGACGTGGCTGCTCGCCGATCAGCGACAGCAGCAACAAGCGCAGATCGCCACGGCCCAAGGGGCGCGGGGTGGGGGAGCGGCGGGGTTCCGGACTGGTCATCGGAGTTTTCGATATATCGAATTTGCGCAAAACGATATATCGAAAACTCTTCCGACGCAAACGGCATCGCTTCCCGTGGGACGGTGCAGACCAGCAGGGCTTGCATTCATTGTCCATTGCTGCACTGCAGCATGACTGGCTTGTCACCGCCCTGACCTTTGCCGATGGCAACTTCGCCCGGTGTTTAGTGCCATTAAGCGTCTGCACGGCGATGCGCAGCCTGTCCATGGCTGTCCGCGGCGGTGCATGAGAACTGTCGCGAAATGTCTTGCAGACACTGGCTCTTGGCACTCCATACGCATGCGTAGCCAGCTTGGCAAGGTACCGGGTGCGCTACACTTTACGGCTCAAAATAATGACAAGCGCGCGCGTGCGTGCAGTAACTGGGAGCGCTAATGAACTGGTTGAACGAGATGCTTGATAACGACACGAATCCCCTGGAAACCCAGGAGTGGATCGAGTCGTTGAAGGCCGTTATCGATGTCGAGGGCCCCGAGCGCGCACATCAGTTGCTGGAAGGCATGGTTGAACTGACCCGTCGCTCGGGCGCGTTCCTGCCGTTCTCCCCCACCACCGAATACGTCAACACCATCGAGCCGCAGCTGGAAGCCAAGAGTCCCGGCAATGCGGAACTGGAATGGCGCATCCGTTCCATCATCCGTTGGAACGCGATGGCCACCGTCGTGCGTGCCAACCGCAAGCCGGGCGACCTGGGCGGCCACATCGCCTCGTTCGCATCGGGCGCCACGCTCTATGACGTGGGCTTCAACCACTTCTGGCGCGCGCCGAGTGACAACCACCCGGGCGACCTGCTGTTCATCCAGGGCCACAGCGCCCCGGGTATCTATGCGCGTTCCTACCTGGAAGGCCGCATCAGCGAGCAGCAGCTGGACAAGTTCCGCATGGAAGTGGACGGCGGCGGTCTGTCGTCGTACCCGCATCCGTGGCTGATGCCGGATTACTGGCAGACCCCGACCGTGTCGATGGGCCTGGGCCCGCTGGCTGCCATCTACCAGGCGCAGTTCCTGCGTTACCTGGAAAACCGCGGCCTGATCGAGAAGAGCGACCGCAAGGTGTGGTGCTTCATCGGCGACGGCGAGTCGGACGAGCCGGAAACCCTGGGCGCGATCGCCCTGGCCGGCCGCGAAGGCCTGGACAACCTGATCTTCGTCGTCAACTGCAACCTGCAGCGCCTTGATGGCCCGGTGCGCGGCAACGGCAAGATCATCCAGGAACTGGAAGGCGTGTTCCGTGGCGGCGGCTGGAACGTGATCAAGCTGCTGTGGGGCGGTTACTGGGATGCCCTGCTGGCCAAGGACACCAATGGCGTCCTGAAGAAGCTGATGATGGAAACCGTCGACGGCGAATACCAGAACTGCAAGGCCTTCGGCGGGGCGTATACGCGCGAGCATTTCTTCGGCAAGTACCCGGAAACCGCAGCGATGGTTGCCGGCCTGTCCGACGACGACATCTGGCGCCTGAACCGTGGCGGCCACGACCCGCACAAGGTGTACGCCGCCTACCACCAGGCCGTGAACACCAAGGGCATGCCGACCGTGATCCTGGCCAAGACGGTCAAGGGCTACGGCATGGGCAGCGCTGGCGAAGCGCTCAACCCCACCCACCAGACCAAGAAGCTGGACGACGAATCGGTCCGCCATTTCCGCGACCGCTTCAACATCCCGGTCACCGACGAGCAGCTCAAGGACGGCCAGGTGCCGTTCTACCACCCGGGCCCGGATTCGCCGGAAGTGAAGTACCTGCAGGAGCGTCGCGCTGCGATGGGTGGCTACCTGCCGCAGCGTCGCCAGAAGGCCGACAAGTCCTTCATCGCACCGAAGCTGGAAACCTACGAGCGCCTGCTCAAGGAATCCGGCGAGCGCACCTATTCCACCACCATGGCCTTCGTGCAGACGCTGAACATCAGCCTGCGTGACAAGGAGCTGGGCCCGCGCCTGGTGCCGATCGTCGCCGACGAAGCGCGCACCTTCGGTATGGAAGGCCTGTTCCGCCAGATCGGCATCTACGCGCCGTACGGCCAGAAGTACAAGCCGGTCGACGCCGACCAGCTCATGTACTACCGCGAAGACCAGAGCGGCCAGGTGCTGCAGCAGGGCATCAGCGAGCCGGGTGCCATGTCCTCGTGGATGGCGGCCGGTACCAGCTACTCGGTCAGCAACGTGCCGATGCTGCCGTTCTACATCTACTACTCGATGTTCGGCTTCCAGCGCATCGGCGACATCGCCTGGCAGGCAGCGGACATGCGTACCCGCGGCTTCCTGCTCGGCGGCACCGCCGGCCGCACCACGCTGAACGGCGAAGGTCTGCAGCACGAAGATGGCTTCAGCCACATCGTCGCTGGCGGCATCCCGAACGTGCGCAGCTACGACCCGACCTTCGGTTTCGAAGTAACCGTCATCCTCCAGCACGGCACCAAGGCCATGATGGAAGACCAGATCGACGAGTACTACTACATCACCCTGATGAACGAGAACTACGCCCACCCGGCCATGCCGGAAGGCGCAGCCGAGGGCATCATCAAGGGCATGTACCTGCTCACCGACGCCGGCAAGCCGAAGAAGGGCGAGCTGCGCGTGCAGCTGCTGGGCAGCGGCACCATCCTGCGCGAGGCCATGGCAGCGGCCGAACTGCTGGACAAGGATTTCGGCGTCACCGCCGACATCTGGAGCTGCCCGAGCTTCAACGAACTGCGTCGCGATGGTTTCGACGCCGAACGCTGGAACCGCCTGCACCCGGAAGCCGAGCCGCGCAAGCCGTACGTCACCGAGCTGCTGGAAGGCCGCCAGGGCCCGGTCATCGCCGCAACCGACTACGTGCGCGCTTACACCGACCAGATCCGTGCATTCGTGCCGGCTACCTATTCGGTACTGGGCACCGATGGCTTCGGCCGCTCCGATACCCGCGCCAACCTGCGTCGCTTCTTTGAGGTTGACCGTTATTACATCGCGCATGCGGCCATTGCGGCGCTTGCCAAGGACGGGAAGATGACGGCTAAGGATGTTGCGCGGGCTATCAAGCAGTATGGGATTGATCCGGAGAAGGCTAATCCTGTTGGGGTTTGATAGGTGAGCTGATAATGTTATGAATAAGGGCCTCCAAATCTTGGGGGCCCTTCATTTTTCGGGTTGTCTTCTTCGTAGTGATTTGAATATATGAGTAAGGGTGAGCAGTATTCGTTGGCGATGAATTCGCCACTTAGGTGGGCCGGGAGCAAAAGGAAACTTTTACCTGCTCTACACGATCGACTGCCGGGGAAATTTACAAGATACATGGAGCCGTTTTGCGGTTCTCTGACGTTGTGGCTAAGCCTTCCGCCACACAGTGCAATTGTCGGCGACATCAACTTCGAGTTGATGCATTTCTACCGAATGGTTAGATGGAGGCCGCGAGTAATCGCCCGGCTGGCTGCCGCATGGGGGCTCGAAGAGGCTACTTACTACACTGTTAGGGGAATGGATCCTGCTTCGATATCGGCAGAGCTGAGAGCCGCTAGATTCTTGTATTTGAATAGGCTCTGTTTTAATGGGGTCTATAGAACTAATAAGAGCGGGCAATTTAATGTTCCGAGAGGTAGTCGTGTGCCTGGAATGCCTTCGGAGGATAAGCTCGTTGAGCTTGCCGCTAGGCTGAGGGACGCCGAGCTGGTTTGCGGCGACTTTTCTTCTGTAATATCTAGGGCGCGAAAGGGGGATTTTCTATATCTTGATCCACCATATGCAGGTCGCGGTCCGCGTGATAGAGGGGAGTACGGAGAGGGTTCTTTCTCTGAGAAAGATATCTCCAGGTTGGGTGCGGAGCTGGAAATGGCGTCGAGCCGCGGAGCAAAGATCTTAGTTTCTTATGCTGATACCAAAGAAATTCGTGATCTTCTTGGCGGGTGGAATATTACTTCTCTAGCGGTTTCTCGCAATGTAAGTGGTTTTATTAAGGGCCGAGGTTTGGCTTCAGAAATATTTGCATCAAATTACTAAGCTTTCGTTCTCTTTGGGGTGGGATATGGACGGTTCAGTAACTTTTTTCATAGTTTCTGATTTGCACTATATGAAGCATGCAAATGGAGAGTATAGGCCGCAGTCAGCAATCGGCGGAGCCGCTTTTGATCCGTTTGAGGCTCTACTTGAAAGTGTGGGCGATGAAAATTTACGCGCTGATTATGTGCTGTGTCCCGGGGACATTACTGATAAAGCTTCGTGGCTCGCGCTGGAACGTGGTTGGGAAAACCTTAATATTCTGAAGGCGCGTTTGGGGGCAAGGCACCTCATTTGTGCGACCGGAAATCATGAGGTGAATTCAAGAGCGGATGATCCTGTTCACAACGGCCAGGGCAATGCAGAAGCAGCTATCGATCCGGTAGGGCGGTTGCAAGAAATGGGGGGGTACCCAAGCTCCATTTGGAACGGTGATGATCGCGATATGGTTTATTGGGGGCGAGGCTATGAGTTTATTGTGGAGGGAGAGGTTCTGTTCCTTCTTATAAACTCTAGTCACTTCCATCCGACAACGAGATCGAATGAGTTTGAGAGAGGTCGGATAGGGGACGGTAGCATCCGCCGTTTGTCAGGCGAGATCGATTCGCAAATAAAAAGATCGGGCGCTCGGGTATTTGTTGCGCTATTGCATCATCCGCCTATTAGTCATGAGACCGATAAGTATGATCTGGGCCGGACGCAGATGTATAACGGACAGGGGCTTGTTGATATTCTCGACGGTTCTGGTCGACCGTGGCTGATCATACACGGGCACAAGCATGATGGGAGGATTACTGTTGCGCAGGGATCTGGTTTCCAACCAATTGTATTTGCCGCGGGAAGTGTCGGAGCTGGTATGGCGGGAACTGTGGCAAGCCTGCATACCAGGCAACAGGCATATTTATTAAAAGTGGATCTGATTGCCGAGGGGGCAATGCCATCCTTGAGGGGGGAGGTCAAGGCTCTCGCGTGGGTGGAGAATCGCTGGATCCCGGCTGTCAAAAATATTCATGGCATTCCTGATGGTTCGGGGTTCGCTTGCCCGCCCCTTAACATGCCAACGATTGCACAAGAGATTAAGCGCGAAGTACTGGAGTCGTCTGAAGCTTTCCTTACATGGGAGGAGCTGGTGGGGCGAGTTCCAGATCTAAGATATACACTTCCCGGACAGATGAAGATGTTGAAGGGGCTGATACAGGGGCTCGGTGGGAAGGTCACGTGGAACGACGATGGTAGTTTTCCCACTGACATAGTGTTTGGGAGCAAGAAATGACCGGTAAAGAAAATTTTGGAGGCGCGAACGTATTTAATGCGCGGGATCTGAAGTCTGCCGACGTCGCCGATGCTTTTATCGCTCCGGCCGCGTTCTCAATGCTGCTCAGTGACTCTCATTGTGTTCTCGAGGGGCCGAGAGGTAGCGGCAAGACTACACTTCTTAGAATGCTGACTCCGGATTCGTACGGGTCTTGGGCGTTGAAGAACGAGGCGGCGCCAATTAATTTTGTCGGCGTCTTTGTCCCTGCCGATGTGCGTTGGGCCAAGCAACTTGAGGCTCGATTAAGTGGCTTAGATGAGAGCGTTCGGAAGTACTATATGCAGGCGGCATTCTCCGTCGCCAGTGGAATGGCTATCGTCGATGCGGTGGAAATGTGCGCGCGCGGAAAAGTGGATTACAGGAACTATCTTCCAAACGTTTTCTTTTCTCTGGAGCGTAACCAGGAAGCAGAAATTGTTCAAGAGCTTTCCGAAGTTTGGTTGCTAGAGGTAGGCGTACCATCGTTCTCTGGCCTTCGGGCGGCGCTCCGAAGTAGACAGCGCGATATCGGATTTCTATCTTCTCTTTCAGAGAGCGGAAAAGACTGGTTGTCTATTATTGAGGGGAATGGTTTTCTCTCAGTGCTATGGCTTGATAATGTTGTACAAGCGCTCCAGGTTGTAAATGCAATAATTCATCGACCGGAACAGCGCTGGGCCATTTTGCTAGACGAGTTGGAAATCGTTCCGGCCGAAATTCTTCATTGCGTTGTGGAAGCGCTGAGGTCTACAGATCCGCTAATTAAGTTTAAATTGGCGTTGAGTCCTACTGGTACCGATTTAATGTTTTCGGGAGATAATGGGGCTCCGAGTCCAGAAAATGATTACAGGGCTATCCCGCTGTGGTACGAGCGTCGCAAGGAAGCAAGAGCATTTTCCGAAAAGTTGTTCATGAGAGCTCTTGGAGAGACTGGGTCGGATGCCAATCTGACAAAAGTTCTTGGCCCCAGTAGATTGGCGGGAGATGACGAGTTTGCCGTTGACTATGCAGACTCTGCAAAGAGAGCAAGAATCGAGGCCTTTTGTAGCTTATTCAGAAAAGATGAATCCTTTAGGGCGGAGCTCCTAGAGAGAAAGATTGACCCCAAAAATCCTCCGCTGTCGGATTCCTCTAAGAATGGCACCTTTGTCAGGAAGATCACGCCCCTTGTTTTTTTGCGCGACAGAGAGATAGACGAGTTCAAAGACGGATTGGCGAAGAAGAAGGGGGGGAGGAAAGGACGCGAGGCCTATTTCGGATATCCAAATCTTCTGGATTTAGCTGAAGGGAATCCCCGGTGGATTCTCACGCTGGCCGATTTGTTAATGGCGAACACAACCCTTTCTGGCAACGACTACAAAAGTCAAGGCGTGCAATCTTCCGTTTTATCCGATTATACGAATCAGTTTGTTTCAAAGCTGACGGTGTATCCGACAGGCGTGTCAGGTAAGGGTGGTGATAAGACCTGGACGCTGATGAATTTTATTGACGAGCTGGGCAAAGGTATCGCGGATTCGCTTTATAAAAAGCCGTTCAGTGGTGATCCCGCACTGTCGTTTACGCTAGACAAGACCGCTCTTGAGGACTACGGGAGCTACATCCGTCTGTGCATTGATTTGGGAGCTTTAGTGATAATGCGGAGTGGCGTCGCGGCGCCATTAGGACAATCACATGGTACCCCTTCACTAGTTGGTGCTCGCGTTAGAATCAGCTATAGGCTTGCGCCTATGTATCAGTTGCCAATGCGTAGTACGAACGAGCGCTCGCTAAGCGGAGCGATAGATGAAAGGTTGCAGGGTAAGATGAGGGGGAAAGTCTCTCGAGTAGCAAAGGAGGTCCCTGGTGTTCCTGACAGTTCCTCTCCTGAGCAGGGGGTTCTGCTATGAAATATAGCTTAAGCGAAGTTGGCAACGTCCCGATCGAAAATTTCGAAAATTTCGATTTGTGCATCCTTTCCGTTACTGGTGAAAGTAGGGCGTGGGCAATCCCTGATAAATTCGTAGGGCTGGAGGTGCAGAGTTGGGTGATTCTCAAGGAGAACGATGCTCTCTATAATAGTAATATTAGGGCTGAGATTTTAAGGCGCATCCCAGGTTCGAAAATTATCTCTTCAGAATCAGTGCGTGACGATTTGAGGGAATTTTTTATTGAGAACGCGTGCGACGTCTCTGTAAAGATATTTGTAGACGTGAGCTGCTTGACTCGTCGGGATATGGCTGTCGTTTTTGAATCTATTTTCATCAGTCTATGCGCGACACGTAAGATTGAGCTTGTCATTGGTTACGTGATTGCAGAATTCTCAGCGCCGCCAGCAACTGTGGCGCGGAATGAATTTATCAAACCGTTGTCGGCTCGATTTGCAGGTTGGCCAGTAAACCCATCTGCTCCAACTGCTTTAATACTAGGTCTCGGATACGAGGCTGCTAAGGCGGAGGGTGCTCAGGAGTACTTTGACGCGATGGAGAACTGGGTCTTCTTTCCTGAGTCTCCTATTCGAGAGTACGACTACCATATTTTCAGTAACAACAAGAGTATTGTGGAGTGTGCGGATCGACAAGGGCGGCTCGTCAGATATGCCGTGGACCGGCCTGCAGAGTTACTGTCTTCACTGTCTGCAGTTATTGCAGATAACTCAAGTAATCTGAATATAGTGATTCTTCCTTTTGGGCCAAAAATATTTGTCGCGATGAGTCTGCTGGCGGCGATCATGAACTCTGTGGTAGGGGTATGGCATGCTGCGGGTGACACCGATTTGCCCGCAGAGGATCACTTTCCCTCAGGACATTTCGTTGGCGTACGGTTAGTGTTTTCGCAAGTTTTGGCCGATGACCATATTTGATGTGGAACCGGTAGCTTGAGTACCTCTATGTAATGACTCACTGAAAGCCTGCTCAGGCGGGGAAATAGGGGTCAGAGTGGGTTCTCGCTCTGGCCCTTTATTGCTTGCAGCGGTATAGATGTCGCAAGCCAACCAGTCAGCTGTGCCCGTTCAGTGCAGAGAGACTCTTGCTGCCTGCTCTTCGTGCAAGAAAATTGGGTTGTATCTGATCGACCCATCGAGATCTATCAGTAATCTAGCCGCGGGCGGGAAGCCGAAAACACATGGAGTGTATGAGATATGGCAAGGAACTGGATTGTGGTTGGCGACGCATCCACTGGCGGCGGCCGTGTGATAACCGGCTCGCCGCAGACGGATATAGATGGCATCCCAGTCGCACGGGTGAACGATAAGGCCACTTGCCCGAAGCACAAAGGTGTTTTCCCGATCATACAGGGCGATGCATCCATGATCATTGATGGCCAACCGGTGGCTATCAATGGCGGTGCAGTGGCTTGTGGATGCCGATTGATGTCAGTTCAGCAAAATCATGTGTATGTGGATAGCGCTGGCTCGCCTGGCACGAACTCAAGCACAGTCAGTGCCTTGGGCGCGCTTGCCGCGATCGCACCCGCAGTAATTACGAAATCCAACAGCAGCTACGATCAGGCGATTCGATTTGTAACAGAATCAAATAGTAATTTGTGCAAGGTGGGCTACGCTCTGCGCTTGGCGAACGGCCAGGTGGTTGAAGGTGTGACCGACGATGAGGGTTTGACGCAGCGTGTGGTGACATCTGCTCCCGTTGCGATCAAAAGCGTCGAGCTGAAGCGACTTGAGAAGAATTCGGGATGCTGCGGTGACCTAGTGTCCGGTCACGGAGAGGACGGCGAAGCCGAGATATTTGATTTGGACGGGGTAATTACAACTAGTAGTTACCTTGGGACGTCGGTGGTTGTCGCGAAGGCACCTCATCATGAGCGTGATTTAACTCATGGTGAAATTGAGATGGCTAAGTTAGTGTTTGCTGAGTCTGTTGACTATGCGAAAGTTAAAGTTCACAACCATGGGTATTGGCTTTTCTTCGGACTGCAGGATAGCGAAACCGCGGTGACCCCGAATGGTGAAATGTATTTTCCAAAAGGGGTGTATAAGGACGACTACTCCCTGGAGGACTTCAAGACCCAGGCTTGGTTTATTCATGAAATGGCGCATGTATGGCAGTATCAGCTCGGTTACCCTGTTAAATTGGTAAGAGGGCCTAGGCCAGGGATGAGTTACAAATATACGCTGGCGGCAGATAAGGAATTGTGCGACTACAATATGGAGGCGCAAGGAAATATCATAGCTGACTATTTTCTATCTGAATTTCGGTTGGCGCAGGATAGGGTCTATGAAGCGCGCTACTCGTTTGACCCTTTGTTCCTAGGGATGGTTCGAGCGACGCTATCTGATTTCTTGGAAGCGCCCAGCAGTACAGGTAACCTGCCAAAAACAGCAAAGAGTGAGAGGTGATATGCGGTATTTCTTATTGATTGCGCTGTTCGCTATCTCGACGCCGGCTGCATGTAGTCAGCCGAAGGAGCTGTACCAGAAGGCGGTCGTTGCTGGCAGTAGAGAGTCCTTGTGCGTAAAGGCTAACGACGTGCCAGAACTGGAACAGACTTCTCCCGTGGTGACCAATGTGTCGATCTACCAGAGAGTCGACGGCGCGCAGCGCATCATCTGGCAGCAAAGCTACCCTCCTGCTGACGGAGAGGTTCCAACGGTGTCTTCGACTGAGTGTATGAAGGATCTGGAGCGGAGGGGTAACCCGCTTCCTTCCTTATTGCCGGGAAAGCAGTACTCGATTGAGGTTGCGGCTGGGATCGTAGATCGAGATGGCGATATGGTGCGTCGGTGGTACAGCGCGTATTTCTGTGTCGTGAGTAATGAGGATGGCTCTGACATTCGCCAGGTAGTATTTGATCGTCGCCGAGAAGATTGGCGTTGGGATGTTTGCGGATTGTAGGAAAGTAGGGGTCATAGTCCAGCTTCGGAGCGAGTTTGTCCTGTCCTTCTATGTGGTTGTGAAGGCGTTGGTCAGCGAGGCGATTGGCTCAAGCTTGCTATGAGATAAGAAAGTCCGCGTGCCGCGAGCGAGGTAAGCAGTTCGATCGCGAAAGCTAGGTTGCCTTCTCTGATTTTTTGCTCTCCTCATCCTGCCTGTTAGCTTCGGCGAGTAGCGACTCATAAGCCTGTACGCGTACGCGTACGCGTAGGAAGATGAGGTGCCAGAACATCGCGTACGCGAGCATGAGGGCGAAAGCGAGCAGTGCTTGGGTGAAAGTGATACCGCCCAGTGCTTTCAAATCACTCCATTGCCAGTCCTTGAACTGCAGGTAGAAAGCCAACAGTAGCGGCACAACCCCAAGTCGCTCCACTCCGCCTACAAACAATCCCAACCTTTCGTGCATAGTTGCTCGCTTTTGCTGAACATAACGAAGGCGCCGCTGCCGTTGTTCGAACGACAACTGTCGCAGGAGCTCAACAATCTCTTGGTGTTGCTGATAGCCCGCCTCTAGATCCTCTGCATGGTACGCACGCGCGTGCCGAAACTATCGCCAATCTCGCTTTGCCACTAAAGCGATGTGCAGGGCGAATCCACTCATTTCGATCAAAAGGCCACCGTAAAGTGCGGCTAGGCCAAACTTGCCAGGCAAGGTTGTCCCAAGTAGCAGGCCTATGCTGGCGCCGGCAAGACCGAAAATGAGCGACCAACGCTCCCATCTGTTGGCCTTAGGCCCATTTGCTCTTTGAACATGCTGATCCAGGACTTTGTTAAGGTCAGGAAACTCTAAGCTTTGGAGTGACAGTGCCTGATCACCCAAATCTTCTCTAGGTGTTTGCATCTTGCCCGTTGCGTCCATGCGAGATTCTCCCTAGTTCCGAGGCTCATGCGGCGGTGCGCAGTGTATTTGTACGAGCGTTAGTGTAGTTGCAGGGGATGGGGCATCAAGCTTTTGAAGTCGCCAATAGTTCTGCTATTGGGTCTCCTGCAGTCTTGAACGCCTTGTCATATACATGGGTTTGGTGAAAGGCAAGATAGGTTAGTTGTTCGTCGCTGAATTCACCGGTGCCTCTACGTGGCTTCAGGTTCAAACCGATACGTTTGATGACCTCCGACGGCAGGCGCGTTGAGCACTCGATTCGCCCCGCCTTGGTGAAGGTGATCCAGCCTCGATCAAAGAGGAAATCCGCATGAGGGGTTAGTAGCAAGCCATTGGCCCCGTCAACTCGCTCATTACCTGTATCACAGGCTGACCAGGGTTTCATGTGACTGGCACGTAGGAAGCGGAGATCGGCAATGCCGGTGATGCGGCACTCCTTCTCAAACGAGAGTAATCGTCGTTTGAACAGGCCTTGTTTGGTGCGCACCTCAGTGAGCTTCTTTGCCGATGTTGCATCCAGCTCCAGAATCGCCTCGGCCTCGTGCGTGACAAGGAGTCCAATGGAATCCGAGCTGATGGGTTCGAGCTCGAACACGATGGCCACTCGGGGGGTGTCCTTTGTGTCACGAACATTGGCTTGGGAATAGGCCTTTAGACAGCGGAACTCACCGACGTACCGGTAAGGGCGGCCGTGTCCCATCATCTGGAAAAGGATTAGTCGTTTGTTGTTGGCAAGGTGTTCGCGGATCGCACGATTCCCGCCTTTGTCCTGCATATCACCGACCTGGCCTTCTCCGAAGTAGTGAAAGTGGCCGTTGTCGTCCCAGAAGTCGTGATAGCCGTGCTGCTTCCCGGCTTCGCCAGTAAAAATGATGACGAATGGGCTGCTAGTAGGCGTTGAGATGCCACCTTGGCGCTGACCACCAAGCACGTCGTGGATCTCCAGTCGACGGCTGTAGAGCGCCCCGATTTCATACTGCGGATCTAATGCAACATTGGTCATTCGGCTTCGCTTCCCCCTGAGCGCAAGTATCTGCGCCCTTAGTTTGCGTTCGGCGCTTTGGGTGTCTTTATATGCGCAATCAGTAAAGTATGGAAGCTTGCGTAGGAGAAATGCTGCTTAAGATATTTGGTTTTCGGAAATGCGAGTTCTTTAGGACTCGCTGGAATCTCACCGATCCGTCTCAGCGCCACGGAGGCGGCTCTTCGATGGCTACGGAGTGAGCATTGCTTGGTCACTGGGCCACTCCTGGCAGGCGAGCGACACCAAATCTCCCATCTCAGCCGGTGGGACTGGCCCAGCGCAATCTCGCTGCTCTTTGGTCAGCGGGAGTGAGGAATGGAGAGCGAGAAGGGATTCGCCGTTTTGGAGTACCTATATCGGGATGCGGGTAACTGGAAGACGCATGGCGCGGTATTGCTACGCGGCAAGGTTCGGGACGCCGGTGCGGCGATTCGCTCCTGTTTGGAGCAGGGAGAGTTTTTCGTGCCGGAGCAGGTGTTGTTGCCAGCCTTGCATCCGCAGCATTGGCGCGACCATGACGATGGTCCTAACGATTTGGATCATGCGTTTCATGAGTTCGCGGGGCTGCGGGATGCCCGGGATGAGGACTTATTGTCACTGTCGCCGTGTGGGTCGCTCGTCCAGCTGGTTTCGTTGTTTGTAGCGGCGCAGGGAAGGTGGGATGTGCGTTGTTCGCGATACGTGGATTGAGGCATGGCTTAGTAAAACCGGGGTGGGGGGCGGGGGTGGGGGGGGGGGGGGCGGCGGCGGCCGCGGGGGTGTGGGGCGGGCGGGGGGGGGCGGGCCGGCGCGGGGTGCGGGGCGGGGCGCCGGGCCCGGGGGGCGCCCGCGGCC
>NZ_JBRRCU010000088.1:0-14232 GCF_056759195.1 Stenotrophomonas sp. STEN083
GCCATGCTCGGCAGGGCATTACCGGCAAGGCCTCTGCCGAGCACGGCTCGGCACTACAGATTCAGCCCCTCTCCCGCGTGCGGGAGAGGGGTTGGGGTGAGGGCAGCTTTGCTCGGAAAGCTCCTTGCCGAGCATGGCTCGGCACTACCGTTTACTCGATGTTCTGGACCTGCTCGCGGATCTGGTCGATCAGCACTTTCAGCTCGACGGCGGCGTTGGAGGTGCGTGCATCCACCGATTTGGAGCCCAGAGTGTTGGCCTCGCGGTTGAACTCCTGCAGCAGGAAGTCCAGGCGGCGGCCGACCGGCTCGCGCTGACGCAACACGCGGCGGATCTCCGAGATATGGCTGTCCAGACGGTCCAGTTCCTCGTCCACGTCGAGCTTCTGCAGCCACATCACCAGCTCCTGCTCCGCCCGGCCCGGATCAACCGGGTGCGGCAGGTCGGCCAGACGCGCAGCCAGCTTGACCCGCTGCCCCTCGCGGATGGCCGGGATCAGCTCGCGGACTTCGCCGGCAATGCGTTCGACCGAATCGACGCGCTCGCTGATCGCCGCGGCCAGCTTGTCGCCTTCACGCTCACGTGCCTGCACAAAGCTGGTGACAGTCTCTTCCAGCAAGGCCAGTGCCTCGACATGCAGGGCGGCACTGTCGGTGGCCTCGGCACGCAGCACGCCCGGGTGCTGCAGCAGATCGGTGAAGCCCACCTGCATGCCCGGGAAGCGGCCCTGCAGACGCTGTGCCAATTCAGCCAACTGCTCGACCAACACTTCGTTGACTGCCAGCGAAGTGGCGGCTTCCGGCGCGCGCAGCCGCATCACCAGGTCGAGCTTGCCGCGGCTGACACGGGCAGCAATGCGCTCGCGCAGCTGTGGTTCCAGCGCACGCAGGTCCTCGGGCAGACGCACGCCCACTTCCAGGAACCGGTGGTTCACCGAGCGCAGTTCGCAGCCCAGGGTGCCCCACGCGGTGATGCGTTCGCCGCCGGCATAGGCGGTCATGCTCCGAATCATGTGCTTTCCGATGTGTTTCAAAGGGCGAATGGTACCCTAGCCACCTCTGGACGCTGGTACCTCAACCACCCAGACGCCCGCCAGTTCACCTCGTACTAATCGGATTCCCCATGACCTTTTCCCGTCCCAGCGGCCGCCAGGCCGATCAGATGCGCACCGTCACCATCGAACGTTCCTTCACCCGCCATGCCGAAGGCTCGGTGCTGGTGAGCTTTGGCGACACCCGCGTGCTGTGCACCGCCAGCGTCGAGAACCGGGTCCCCGGCTTCCTGCGTGGCAAGGGCGAAGGCTGGGTCACGGCCGAATACGGCATGTTGCCGCGCTCCACCCACACCCGCTCCGACCGTGAAGCCGCGCGCGGCAAGCAAGGCGGCCGCACCCTGGAAATCCAGCGCCTGATCGGCCGCACTCTGCGCGCCTGCATCGACCGCAATGCCCTGGGCGAGCGCACCATCACCCTGGACTGCGACGTGCTGCAGGCCGACGGCGGTACCCGCACCGCCGCCATCACCGGCGCTTACGTCGCCCTGGTGGACGCCGTGAACCTGCTGATGAAGCGCGGCGAGATCAAGCGCAACCCGCTGTTTGGCGCCGTCGCCGCCGTCTCGGTTGGCGTCTACAAGGGCCAGCCGGTGCTGGACCTGGATTACCCGGAAGACAGCGACTGCGATACCGATATGAACATCGTCATGAATGACGGCGGCGGCTTCATCGAGCTGCAGGGCACGGCTGAAGGCCACGCCTTCCGCCGCGATGAACTGGACGCGCTGCTGGTGCTGGCCGAAAAGGGTATCCGCGAGCTGTTCGACGCCCAGCAGGCGGCTTTGGCGCAGGCATGAACCGGCGTCTCGCCCTGGTCACCCTCGTAGTCGCCGACTACGACGAAGCGATTGCCTGGTACACCGGCAAACTCGGCTTCCAGCTGCTGGAAGACCTGGACCAAGGCCGCAAGCGCTGGGTGGTGGTCGGCCCGACCGATGGCAGCGCCGCCGCGCTGCTGTTGGCGCGTGCCAGCGACGAGGAACAGCGCAGCCGCATCGGCAATCAGACCGGTGGCCGCGTTGGCTTCTTCCTGCACACCGATGACTTCCATCGCGACTACGCGGCAATGCTCGCGCAGGGCGTGGAATTCCTCGAAGCCCCGCGCGAAGAACCTTATGCAACGGTCGCGGTGTTCCGCGACCTGTACGGCAACACCTGGGACTTGTTGGAGCCCAAGCAATGAAACTGGTACTGGCCAGCGGCAACGCCGGCAAATTGAAGGAACTGCAGGCGATGTTGGCCGAGCTGCCGCTGCAGATCGTGCCGCAACGCGAAATGGGCGTGGACGATGTGCCGGAAACCGGCCTGACCTTCGTCGAGAACGCGCTGATCAAGGCGCGCCACGCCTGCACGGTGACCGGACTGCCCGCGCTGGCCGACGACTCCGGGCTGATCGTCGACGCACTGGACGGTGCGCCCGGACTGTACAGCGCGCGCTACGCAGGCAGCCCCACCGACGATGCCGCCAACAACGCCAAGCTGCTTGATGCGCTGCGCGATGTCCCGGCCGAGCGCCGCACGGCCCGCTTCTACGCGGTGATCGTGCTGCTGCGCCATGCCAACGATCCGCAACCGCTGATCTGCGAAGGCAGCTGGGAAGGCCGCATCATCGACGAACTGCGCGGCAGCAACGGCTTCGGCTACAACCCGGTATTCCTGGACGAAGAACTGGGCCTGACCGCAGCGCAGATGGAACCGGCACAGAAGAACGGCCGCAGCCACCGCGCCAAGGCGCTGCAGCTGTTGTTGCAGCGCATGTCGCAACTTACGTTCGATTGACCACGGAGATCAGGGAATGACGCCACGCCGCTATCGGACCCGCTTGATACTTGTACAGGCGATCGCCATCTTGGGTGGCATCAGCGGTGCCATCGTCGGTGGTCTGCGGGCCTATGACGGTGAGTCTTCCTGGCTGGCACTCCCACTATGGTCGCTGGTCGGAGTGGTGACGGTCGTATTGATCTCGGCACCAATCATGTGGCAACGCGTTGTGCTTGATGAGAATGCAGGTCAACTGCGCTATCACAACATTGCAACCGCACATCGGTGGCGCGAGGTGCCGCTGTTCGATGTGCTCGAAGTCCGTTACGACAACTTTGCGGACAAGCGCAAAGGCATGGTTTCCGGCCTCTACCTGCACATGCGCAACGGCAGCCGACCGGCACGTCACCGCCTCATGGACAACGAGATGGGAAGCTATCAAGGACCTTCGCCGATGTTCCGTGATATCGCCGCTACCGTGCTCCGTGCACAACCTCGCTCGCTGGTTGATTCGATCCTGATCACTAAGCGATAGCGCCCTCCTCCCAGCACTTCCAATTCTCCCAAAACCGTCCATGCCGCACTCCCACGACCACTGCAACCACCTTCCCGGCGAATCCTGCGCGATCGATCACGGTCACGCTGCCGGCGTGCAGCTGGTACCGCCACCGCTGGCGCTGTATGTGCACCTGCCGTGGTGCGTGCGCAAATGCCCGTACTGCGATTTCAACTCCCACAGCGCCAAGGGCGAGTTGCCGTTCGATGCCTATATCGATGCGCTGATCCGCGACCTGGACCAGGACCTGCCGCTGGTCTGGGGCCGGGTAGTCAGCAGCGTGTTCTTCGGCGGCGGCACCCCCAGCCTGTTCCCGCCGGAGGCGATCGACCGTTTCCTGCAGGCGGCCAGTGCACGGCTGCGTTTCGCGCCGAACCTGGAAGTGACGCTGGAGACCAACCCGGGCACCGCCGAACACGGCCGCTTCGACCGCTACCGCGCGGCTGGCGTGAACCGCATCAGCTTCGGCATTCAGACCTTCAACGACGACGCGCTCAAGCGCCTGGGCCGCATCCACGACAGCAACGAAGCCGAGCGCGCGGTCAAACTGGCGCAGGACGCCGGCTACAAGAACTTCAACATAGACCTGATGTACGCGCTGCCGCAGCAGACGCTGGCCCAGGCCGAATATGACCTTGAACGCGCCTTCGCCCTCGATCCCACCCATATCTCGCACTACCAGCTGACGCTGGAGCCGAATACGGTGTTCTTCGCCCGGCCACCGCAGGGCATCCCCGACGAAGACAGCGCCTGGGACATCCAGGAGCACTGCCAGGCCCTGCTCGCCGAGCGCGGCTACGGTCATTACGAAGTCAGCGCCTATGCCCGCGACGGCTGGCAATGCCAGCACAACCTCAACTACTGGCGCTTTGGTGACTACCTGGGCATAGGCGCCGGCGCCCACGGCAAGATCAGCTCCGGCGCCGAGCAGCACGTGCTTCGCCGCTGGAAGCACAAGCACCCACAGACCTTCATGGACACCGCCGGCAGCCTGGCCAGCATCGGTGGCGACGACGTGATCAGCCCGGAGCGGCTGCCGTTCGAGTACATGCTCAATCTGCTGCGCCTGCACGAGGGCTTCAGCCTGCGCGATTTTGAATCGCGTACTGGTTTGGCACGGAGCGTGCTTCTACCCTCTCTGGCAATGGCGTTGGAGCGTGGCTGGCTCACCAGCAACGGTGAATACTGGACTCCGACCGAGCTTGGTCGCCGCTTCACCAATGATGTGGTGGAGTTGTTCCTGGCGTAAGACCCGCGAAAAGTGGCCGTTACATCACATAAATGATAGAAAACGCCCATTCAGGGGGAAGGAACGCAGGATGTCAGGCACCGCACCACGCTCAGCCAGCCAATCCATGGCAAGGATCGCCACTGCGCCGGTATCTGCCCGCGTACGTCACTTATTGGAAAGTATCTTCCTGGCCACCGATGAAGTCCTGCGCACGCCGCTGCAGCTGACCGCCATCGAGCTGGAACGCGCCATGTTCAAACGCGCGGAATTGGCCCACAACAGCCAGATTCAGTCCGACATCTATGCCCAGCTGCGGGTGCTGCGCGAGCACATGGAACAATTCCCTGATCTGTTTCTTGATGCACTTGCCACGCAAGTGGCGAGCTTCAAGGATCCGCCCAGGCCCGACCAGGAAGCACACGCGGCAACCTTCAAGTCGATGACGCTGGTCGAAGACACCGACATCGACCGCGACATCGTGCTGCATGAAATGGCGCGCCGCGAAGCGTTCCGCGCCCCCAGTCCGCTGCTGTTGTTGGGGCAGCGCTTTGCGGTGCTGGCTGCGCAGCCAGCGTTTGACCCCGAGCGCCTGCCGGTCGGCCCCTACGCACAGTGCCGAGCACTGCGCGACGCCGGCGAGCAGATGCAGCTCAACCTCGATACCCAACTGGTGCTGTTCCAGGTATTCGAACGCATGGCGATGACGCGCCATGCCGAACTGGTAGACCGCCTGAACATCCTGCTGGAACGCGAAGGGGTGCTTCCCGGACTGGTGTATCGCCCGCATCTTCCCCGCCCCTCTGCCCCGCGCGGCGCGGGGGCTGCTGGCGGACAGGCTGATGCTGGCGGCGGGCCTCGCTCCGCAGGCGCGCCCCCCCTGACCAGCTGGCAAGGCCAGGCGCCGGCTGCATCATGGGCCAATATCTCCAATGAACTGTTGGGTAGCCCGGCAGCAGCACCTGCCCAGACCAGCGCCGCGCCCGTGCAGACGCCCGCGAGTGGCGCCGCCATGCCACCGATGGAAAGCCTGCACAGCCTGCTTGATGCCGCCCGCCACGCGCTTACGCTGAGTGCTGGTACTGGTACTGGTGGTGGCGGTAGCAATGCAGGTGCAGCCACAGGCGTAACGGCAGGGACTGGCGGCATGCCCGACTTTGCCGCCCTGCAAGCGCATGCGCAGGCACAACAAAGCGCGACAGGTTCGGCCGCAGCTGCCGGCACAGCTGCATACGGGGCTGCAGCCAACGCCAGCAGCGCAAGCATTCCAGCCCAGCCCGTCTCCACCCAGACCGCGATGGACGTACTGGGCAAGCTTCAAACAGCAGCCTCGTCTTCCGGTAGTCGCCACAGCATGGCCGACATCCGCAACGCGATGATGGCGCAGGTCAGGGCCGAACACGGCCCTGCCGCGACGTTGTCGGTGCAGGACGGCGACACCATGGACCTGCTGGGCATGCTCTACACCGAGCTGCAGCGTGAGGTGCGCAGCGAGGGCCCGGCCGCCGATCTGCTGCGGCGCCTGCAGGTACCGCTGGCCCGCGCCGCCATCAGCGACCAGGAATTCTTCCTGCGTGACCAACACCCCGCTCGCGAGCTGCTCAATGCGGTCGCAGAGTCCGGTGCGGTCTGGCTCAGTGACGAAGACAGCGATCCCGTACTGCTGCTCAAGCTCAAGGACGCGGTCAACAAGGTCGTCAACGACTACCAGGGCGACGAGTCCGTCTTCGTCGAAGCCAACGACATCATCCAGGGGCATCTGCGCTCGGCGGCCCGCCGTGCGGAGATGGCAGAACGCCGACAGATCGATGCCGCGCGTGGCAAGGAGCGCCTGGAGGCCGCCAAACAACTGGCCAACAGCACCATCGACGAGCTGTGCCAGACCACCGAACCGCCCAAGTTCGTGCAGACCCTGCTGCGCAAAGCCTGGGCTGATGTACTCACCCTCACCCTGCTGCGCCAAGGTGAAGGTTCGGAGGAGTGGCAGCAACGCGAGCAGGCCACCCGCCGCATCAGCGAGATCACCACCCTGCCGCCCGGTGGCGCGGCCGATGTCAGCTTCGGCGAGGAAATCGAGCAATCGCTGCTGCAGGTGGGTTACCACCAGGATGAAGCCGCCGCCATCTCGCGCCGGCTGTCCACGCCCGGCGGCGAGGATGAGATCACCTCGCGCACCGAACTGACCGCCAAGCTCAAGGCGCGCAGCCGTCTGGGCGAGGCCGGCGAGCAGGAAGAAGAGGAGCGCCGCAAGAAAGTCGAGCCCGCCCGAACTGAAGAAGAGGAAGCGCACTACCGCCAGCTGCGCATCCTGCCGTTCGGCACCTGGTTCGAATTCACCGTCAACCAGCAAGGCGACAACCGGCGCCAGCGCCTGTCCTGGTACAGCCTGATCACCGGCAACGCCTTGTTCGTGAACCAGCGCGGCCAGAAGGTCTCCGAAAATTCACTCGACGCGATGTCGCGACTGATGGCCAAGGGCCAGCTACGCATCGTCACCGAAGACAAGGGCCGCCTGATTGACCGCGCCTGGCAGGCCACCGTGCGCGCGCTGCGCTCGATCGCCGGCCAAGCCTCCAACAGCGGGGAATCCGCATGATCACCAATACCCGCCGCGCACCGCGCCTGCAGGTCCCCGAACTGGTACAGGTACGTGACCAGATGACCGGCACCCAGATCGGCCGGCTCGGCAACGTGTCCGAAACCGGCATGTTGCTGATCACCTCGGTGCCTATGCAGGAGGACGCGCTGTACCAACTGCAGTTCCCCATCCCGGATGGTCGTGGCGGCCACCTGCAGATCGACGTTGGCGTACACCTGCTGTGGTGCGAGCCCACCCACGCACCCGAGCAGTCATGGGCCGGTTTCCGCTTCCTGACCCTGGATAAAACCCATCGCGAACGTCTGGCGCGGTGGATCGAGGGCAGCATCCCCGCAGCCTGAGTGCCGAAAACGGCACAGCAGCAACCGGCTGATTGCGGCAAAATTGGGGCCTGCATTCCGCATGCCCCAGCGAGCCACCGCGATGAACCAGCTAGATCCAGGCAGCCTGTACGCCCACCACCTCGGCGAAATGATCCGCCGCGCCGACGCTGCGCTGGCGCGTGGTGGTTTTGATCACCTGGTGGTTCCCAGCGGCACCCAGCATTACCAGGTGTTCGACGACCGCGATTACCCATATGCGGTCAACCCGCAGTTCAAGACCTGGTTGCCGCTGACCAAGCTGCCTTACAGCTGGCTGATCCACACCCCTGGCAAGCGCCCGACGTTGGTCTTCTACCAGCCCTTCGATTATTGGCACGTGGTGCCGGACGCCCCCAGCGGCTGGTGGGTGGAGCATTTCGACATCCACATCATCCGCAAGCCGGACGAAGCACTGGCCCTTCTGCCAGCTGATCCGAGCCGCTGCGCCATCCTCGGCGAGGCGCAGAGCGCACTGGGCGGTTTCGCACCGAACAACCCGGCGGCGGTGATCAATTACCTGGAATGGCATCGCGGCTACAAGACGCCGTACGAAATCGCGCTGATGCGCCAGGCGCAGGTACTGGGTGTACGCGGGCACCGTGCCGCCGAGGCTGCGTTCCGTTCTGGTGCCAGTGAGTTCGAGATCCACATGGCCTATTGCAGCGCCGTCGGCCAGGACGCCAATGAGTTGCCCTACGGCAACATCATTGGCCTGAACGAACATGCTGCCGTGCTGCACTACACCGACCTGGGCAAGCAGGCACCGCAACCGCTGCGCAGCTTCCTGATCGATGCAGGCGCCTCGGCCTACGGTTATGCCAGCGACATCACCCGCACCTATGCAGCGGCCGGCCACGACGAGTTCCAGTCCTTCATCGATGCGGTGGACGCGGCCCAGCTGAAGATGTGTGCAGCGGTGAGCGCGGGCTTTGACTACAAGCAACTGCATGTTGATGCGCACTTGTCACTGATGGGCATCCTCAAGGATTTCGGCGTGATCACGGTTTCGCCGGAAGCAGCATTGGCGACTGGTGTAAGTGCCGCATTCTTCCCGCACGGCATTGGCCATCTGATCGGCGCGCAGGTGCACGATGTGGCCGGCTTCGCAGCCAGCGAAGACGGCGGCCGCGTCGAGCGCCCGGCCGGTCATCCGTATCTGCGCATGACCCGCGTATTGGAGCCCGGCATGGTGGTGACCATCGAACCGGGCCTGTACTTCATCGACATGTTGCTGGACGAAGTGAAGAAGGCCGGCAACGCGACCAGCATCAACTGGGACCGCGTGGACTTCTTCCGTCCTTACGGTGGCGTCCGCATCGAAGACGAAGTGCTGTGCACCGACGGCGAAGCAGACAACCTGACCCGTCCGGAGTTCGCCGCACAGGCGTGATGCAAGGACGACGTCCCTCGCCCTGTAATTGAACCCCGGGCGCGCAATGCGCCCGGGATGAGTGATACCGCGGATGTACCAGCATCCGCTTTCGCGAGAACCTTCGTCCCTCCCCTCAAAAGAAGCACAGCCAACCAAGCTTTGGCTTTGGCTTTGGCTTTGGCTGCTGTTGCTGTTGCTGTTTCCCCTCCCTTACGCACAGCATAGGGGAGGGTCAGGGAGGGGTGCCGTTGCTTTGCACTTGCACTTGCACTTGCACTTGCTGTTGCTGTTGCTGTTGCTGTTGCTCTCAGCTTTTGACGTACGGGCCCCTTCCGCAGCGACGGAGCTGGCAGACAAGACCCCGCACGGGGCGACGTGCATGGATGCACGTCGTTTTTCGACGATACATGGATGTATCGTCGAAAAATCCTGCCAGCGGAGTGGACCTGTAGCGCGCAGCGCGGAAGGCGCGTAGGCAGGGTGTGCTTTCTTTGGGCCACCTTTCTTTGCACAAGCAAAGAAAGGTGTGCTCGCGCGCCGCAGGCGGGCGAAAGCCCTTGATCTTGATCCTGCCCTTGACCTTGATTGCGATTGCAGCGAGAGCGAAATCAGGAGCAAGAGCTTTCACTCCCCTTCGGGGAGCGAGTTACTTTGACCAGCCATTCGGCTGTTAAAGAGCTCTTCTTTGCTTGTGCAAAGAAAAGATAACCAAAAGAAAGCACACCCTGCCTACGCGCCCACGCCGCTTCGCGACGCGGGTCCACTCCGCCGCCGGGATTTTTCGACGATACATCCATGTATCGTCGAAAAACGACGTGCGTCCTGCACGTCGCCCCATTCGGGGTCTTATCCGTCGGCTGCGTCACTGCGGAAGGGGCCCGGTAGATCAAGAGCTTCAGAGCAACTGCAACTGCCACGGCAACGGCAACGGCAACGGCGAAAGCAACGGCGAAAGCAATGGCTGGAGCAACTGCAACTGCACCCCTCCCATACCCTCCCCTACGCTTTGCGTAAGGGAGGGCAAGTGCAACTGCAACTGCTACAGCCGAGTGCCTTGCGCCTCAGCGCTTGGCCATGAAGGCTTCAATCTCGTCGGCGCTGCGCTCCAGCGCACCGGTCAACACACGGTGCCCGTCCTCGGTGATCAACACATCGTCCTCGATGCGAATGCCGATCCCGCGCCAACGCGCCTCCACACTGCGATCGTCCGGCGAGATGTACAGCCCCGGCTCGATCGTGAACACCATGCCCGGCTCCAGCAGACGCGACTCGCCGGCCACCCGGTAATCGCCAACATCGTGCACATCCATGCCCAGCCAATGACCGGTCTTGTGCCGGTAGAAACGCTGGTAATGACGCTCCAGGATGTTCTCTTCCAGATCACCCTTCAGCAGACCAAGACGCAACAAACCCTCGGTCAAAACCTCCACCGCAGCAAGATGCCCTTCCTCGTAGGCAATACCCGGCTGCGCCTGCTCCAAGGCCGCTACCTGCGCCGCCAACACCAGATCGTGCAGCGCGCGCTGTTCCTCACTGAAACGGCCATTGACCGGGAAGGTCCGGGTGATATCACTGGCGTAACCGCGGTACTCCGCGCCCGCATCGATCAACACCAGATCACCATCGCGACTGCCGCTGTTGTTGTCGCGGTAATGCAACACGCAGGCATTCGCGCCAGCACCAACAATGCTGTTGTACGCAGCACACGCATCGGCGGCGCGGAACTCACGCTCCAGCTCCGCCTGCAATTCGTACTCATGGATGCCCGCCCGTGCCGCACGCATCGCCGCACGATGCGCACGCACGCTGATATCAGCTGCCGCCTGCATCAACGCAATCTCGTCGGCACTCTTGTACAGGCGCTGCTCGTGCAGCAAATGTCCAAGCTCAAGGAACTCATGCGGCGGCTGTGCGCCATTGCGCACCTGCGCACGCACCCGGTTGACCCAGCCGATCAACTTCAGATCGAAGTCGGCGTCGCGGCCGAAGTGGTAGTACACCCGCGAGCGGCCTTCCAACAGCCCCGGCAGAATTTCGTCCAGATCCTCAATCGGATAGGCGTCGTCCATGCCGTAGTGCGAGACCGCACCATCCTGGCCTTCACGCGGACCGTCCCAGGCTTCCCGGTCTGGATCGCGCTCGCGGCAGAACAGGATGGCCTCACCGTGCTTGCGCCCCGGGATCAGCACCAGCACTGCCTCCGGTTCCTGGAAACCAGTCAGGTACCAGAAGTCCGAATCCTGACGGTAGGGGAAGAAGGTGTCGTTGCTGCGCACCCGCTCCGGTGCCGCAGGCAGTACCAGAATGGCGTCATCGCCAGCCGCTTCCATCAACTGCCGGCGGCGGCGGGTGTACTCGGCTGGGGTGATCCCGGACAGTCGCTTCATCGGCAACCTCAGTTCAGGCTTTGCCGATGGCGCGAGCCCATCACGCAGTCGCCATGCAGCAACAAGGCGGCAACGCGCACGAACTCCTCAATCTCGGACAGCGCGTCCTCGTCTTCATCGGCGCTATCGAACTCGTCGATTGAGGCCTGCGCCAGACGCGCCAGATCCTGCAGCGCCTCTTCGCCTTCCTCGCTCAACGCCGGTCGCTTGCCCGAAGCCAGGCCGAAGCCGCCCAGGAAAGCCCGGCACCACTCAAACAATGCCTCGGTACGCGCCTGCACAGGCTCGGCGGCATCCACCAGCACCAGCTCGAAGGCGAAGTCGCGGTCTTCCAACTGCGCAACCGTGGCCTGGCGCAGCAGGTCCAGCGCGCTGCCGGGCTCCGGGGCCAGCAGGCCATCATCGGCCAGTACTTTGGCCGGCCAGGACGGCTCATCGGCACCACCGGCGGCCAACCAGCCGCACAGTCCGCCGTGGAGTTCGGCCGGGGAAGCAGCCAGGCCTAGCGACTGGCTGGCCTGGAGGATGTCTTTGACGGAGGGAAGGTCGGTCATGTCACTGATCTGTAAAGCGGAGAGGAACGCCGGCACCGACAAGATGACGACGGCCGCACAGTGTACCAACCGCACTGCATACTCCTTCTTGACCGGCCCTCACCGCCATGCCTATCGTTCCAACCATGAACTCCTTCGACCCCGCTGGCCAGCTGCTGGCCCTCGCCTCCCGCCTCGAGCTGCTGCTTGAGCGCAACCAGCGGTTAAGCGATGAAAACCGCAGCCTGCGCCAACAGCAGGAGCAGCTGATCAGCGAGCGCTCGCAGTTGCTGACCAAGAACGAACAGGCCCGCTCCCGGGTGGAAGCCATGATCACCCGCCTCAAGTCGCTGGAGCAGCACACGTGAGCAACAACGAACCGGTCAGCGTCCATATCCTGGACCGCGAGTACACCGTTGGCGTGGAACCGACCGAGCGCGAAAGCCTCACCGCGGCCGCGCGCGTGCTCGACGGCAAGATGCGCGAAATCCGTGGCAGCAACCGGATGGCGGCGGTGGATCGCATCGCGGTGTTGGCCGCGCTTAATCTTGCGCATGAATTGCAGCAGGTGCGCGATGAGCAGGTTGCCCAGCAGCAGCGCTTTCAATCAGCCATGAACGAGTTGAACCGGCGCCTTGACCTGGCGATCGACAACGCGCGTTGATCCAGCTGACCAGCTCAGACAGATGAATCCGCAATTAGTGAAATACGGCTGCACGTAGGCGCACAACCTCGCTATACTGGCCACGCGTTCTCTGCTGTGAACGACGGCGTGTGCAAACATTCGCCTTGTCCCTTAATTACGACCACGGGGGCGCGACGGAGCCGGGTGTGCAAGTCCGCCTTGTAGCGGGAAGCCCGATGGCCCCCCAGCGTTCCCACTTGAACCCCGGGTTCAAGGTCGTTTCGCACGCATCGTCACCGCGGAGAATGCAATATTCCAGAACGGCGCCTAACGGCGCCGTTCTTTTTTTGTCCTTCTCCCTAAGGAAGAATCCGCTGCAGCAAGGGGACCTTCTATAGTGCCGACCCCTGGTCGGCAAGGGCATTGCCGGTAGAGCCTCTGCCGACCATGGGTCGGCACTACAAAAACTTGGCTCCCCAAGTGCTTCGCACTTACCCTCAGCCCTCTCCCGCTAGAAGATGGGCTCCCAGGCCCCGACCTTCGCAGATGACCGATCCCCGCCAACTCCTCCGCCAACAACTGCGCCAGCGTCGCCGCAACATCCCCGCCGCCGAGCGCATCGCCGCTGCCGAAACGCTAGCCACACACCTGCTGTCCCTGCCTTTCGCCGGGATCAGTGGCCATGTCGCCGGTTACTGGGCGATGGACGGCGAGATCGCGCTACACCGTTGGCAGATGCAGCTGCCGCAGCAGCAGACCTATTGCCTGCCAGTCCTGCACGGCAAGCTGCTGCGCTTTGCCCCGTGGCGGCCCGGGCAGGCACTGGTCAGCAATCGTTATGGCATTCCCGAGCCGGATATCGACCCGGCGCAGGCACTGCGGCCGGAGGAAATGGCCTTGGTCATCGCCCCACTGGTCGGCTTTGATGACGGTGGCCGGCGGCTGGGCATGGGGGGCGGCTGGTATGATCGCAGCTTCGCATTTCGGCAGCGCCAGGCCGCGCCGCCGTGGCTGGTGGGGGTAGGTTTCTCCGCCCAGCAGGTGCCGTCATTGCCGGTCGAGGACTGGGATGTGGCGGTGGATGCCATCTGTACCGAGCAGGCCACTCTCTACCCGGAACCGTTGAACGCATGACCGCCCGCAAGCGCTACTGGCTGATGAAGTCCGAACCGGACGCCTTTTCCATTGACGACCTGCAGCGCGTAGGCACCGAGCCGTGGAATGGCGTTCGCAACTACCAGGCGCGCAATTTCATGCGCGATGGCATGAAGGTCGGCGATGGCATCCTGTTCTACCACTCCAATACCAAGGTGCCGGGCATCGTCGGCATTGCCACGGTGGCCAGTGAAGCCTACCCGGACGACACCCAGTTCGATCCAGAATCCGATTACCACGACCCCAAGAGCACGCGTGAGCAACCGCGCTGGATGCTGGTGGACGTGGGTTTCGAGCGCAAGCTGGCACAGGTGATCGCGCTGGACGAGATCAAGCTGCATGCCGAGGAACTGGGCGAGGGTTTCCCCCTGACCGCCAAGGGCAACCGCCTGTCGGTGTTCCCGGTTACCGCTGCGCAGTGGAAGCTGCTGTTGTCGCTGGAAAAGAAAGCCAAGTAATTCCCTCTTGTAGGAGCGGGGGGGGCGGGGGGCGCGGGGGGGGGGGGGGGTCGGGCCCTCCGAGGGGGGGGGGCGGCGGCCGCACACCAAGCGGGGCGGCCGGCAGGAGGGCGCCAGGCAGGACGGCGCCGCCCGGGGCGCG
>NZ_JBRRCU010000089.1:0-13658 GCF_056759195.1 Stenotrophomonas sp. STEN083
GCTCCCGGGTTCCTGTAGTCGCTTGCTCGCCCTCCAGCGCTCCCTCCATCCCCCCGCTCCTACAAAAAGCCCGTTTTCCAACCTGATTGAGCCCACCATGTCTGAAGCCAAGCGCCTGGCCGCCGAAAAAGCCATCGAGTACGTCCAGAAGGGAATGATCGTCGGTGTCGGCACCGGTTCCACCGTTGCCTACTTCATCGAAGCCCTGGCCCGCATCAAGGACCAGATCGAAGGCGCGGTCTCCAGTTCCGACCAGAGCACCGCCCTGCTCAAGGGCCACGGCATCGAGGTGCTGGACTTGAACCACACCGGCGGCCTGTCGCTGTACGTGGACGGCGCCGACGAGTGCGACGGCAACAAAAACCTGATCAAGGGCGGCGGCGCCGCACTGACCCGCGAGAAGATCATCGCCGAGGCCAGCAAGCAGTTCGTCTGCATCGTCGACCCGAGCAAGCAGGTCAAGGTACTGGGCAAGTTCCCGCTTCCGGTGGAAGTCATCCCGATGGCGCGCAGCCTGGTCGCCCGCGAGATCCTTGCCCTGACCGGCGGCCAGCCGGTATGGCGCGACGGCGTGGTCACCGACAACGGAAATCTGATTCTGGACGTGCACAACCTGGCCATCACCGACCCGGTGAAGCTGGAACAGCAGCTCAACCAGATTCCCGGCGTCGTTACCGTAGGTTTGTTCGCCCGCCGCCCGGCTGACGTAGTCATCATCGGCGGCGAGCCGCCGCAGGTGCTGTAAGCCTAACCAACACAGCTTCGGCTTGGCATTCGCTGTTGATTTGCCCTTGGCTTTGGCTTGGCTTCGGCTTTGGCTGTTGATTTGCCCTTGGCTTTGGCTGCTGCATTGGCTTTGGCAGCTGCTGCAGCCTTGGCTTGTTGCTCTTCCCTTCTCCCGCAAGCGGGAGAAGGTGCCCGAAGGGCGGATGAGGGGAAGCTTTTGACTTCCACCGAACCCGCCCGAAGGCTCCCCTAGAAACCAGGTCCCAACCATGCCCAAATCCTTCCTGCGCACCATCCTTGCCCTTTCCCTGCTTGCCCTGGCCGGTTGCGCAAGCGCCGACGGCAAGCACTGGGTGGAACTGGCCGGCACCCGTTACAACGTGGAACTGGCGCAGAACGACGAAACCCGCGCCCGCGGGCTGATGTTCCGTGACCAGATGGACGCCGATCACGGCATGTTGTTCGTCCACGACCGCGAAGAACCGCAGGCCTACTGGATGAAGAACACCAGGATCCCGCTCGACATCCTCTATTTCGACAGCCAGCGCCGCCTGGTCGGCCAGCAGCGCGATGTGCCGCCGTGCTCGGCCGGCGACATGTGCCCGCCCTACCCCAGCTTCAACCCGGCCCTGTACGTGCTTGAGCTCAACGCCGGCCAGGCCGCCAAGCTCAAACTGGAAGACGGCGCCGAGCTGACCTTCGGCCCAGGCATCGCCACCGGCAACTGACTGATACACACAAATTGAACAGCGCCGCCCTTGAACCGGCGCCGCTTTGCCGCCAGTCTTGGGGGCATGTCTGAAACACGCATTACCCTGCCGCAGTGGGAAGAACTGGCCGGCTTGCCCGATGAGGCACTGCCGCTGCTGCCGACTGCCTTGCTGATCGCCCGCGACGAATACCCGCAGCTGGACCCGGCCGCCTACGACCGCGTGCTGCAGGCCCATGCCGACCACCTGCGGGTGGAAGTGGACGCCATCGGTGAATGGCCGCTCAAGGTTGCCGCCATCAACAACCACCTGTTCAACGAGGTCGGTTACAGCGGCGACAACGAGGAGTACTACGACCCGCGCAACAGCTACCTCAACGAGGTGTTCGAGCGCCGTCTGGGCAATCCGATCTCGCTGGCGTTGGTACAGATTGAAGTCTCGCGCCGGCTCGGGCTGCCACTGGAAGGCATTTCCTTCCCCGGCCACTTCCTGGTGCGGCTGCCGGTGGAAGACGGCGTGCTGATCATGGACCCGTTCAACGGTGGTCGCCCGCTGGGTGTGGATGAACTACGCGAGCGCGCACGCAGCAATCTGGGCGGTGAAACGCCCGACGACAGCGTGCTGGCGCAGATCCTGGACCCGGCCCCGCACCGCGCCATCCTGATGCGCATGCTGCGCAACCTGCACGGCGTCTATGCCGAACGCGGCGAATGGGACCGCGCCGCACGCAGCGCCGACCGCATCCTCAAACTCGTCCCCGAGCAGGCCGATGCGGTACGCGATCGCGGCTTGGCCTACATGCAGCTGGAGCATCTGGCCGGCGCCCGCGCCGACTTGACGCGCTACCTGAAGATGGCCCCCGAAGCTGCTGATGCCGTCAGCATCCGCGAACGTCTGGTTGAACTGGGTGGCGAAAAGCCGAGGCTGCATTGAGCCTCGCTTTGCCCTGCCTTTTGTAGGAGCGGCGTCAGCCGCGAAGCCACTGCGGCATCCGAAGCCAGGGATCAACGCAACACCTCTGCAGAACCGGCTTTGCGCAGGGAGCCAAGACAATCCATCGGCAGGTGAATGTGCTTGGCCGACTTCGGATACCGCAGCGGCTTCGCGGCTGACGCCGCTCCTGCAAACCGGAGGTTGCGCGGCTCAATCCAACTCGACCATCTCGAAGTCATCCTTGGTCACGCCGCAGTCCGGGCAGGTCCAGGTGTCAGGCACGTCTTCCCAGCGGGTGCCCGGGGCGATGCCTTCTTCCGGCAAGCCGTCGGCCTCGCTGTAGATGAAGCCACAGACGACACACATCCAGTTGCGCAGGTTGGAGGCCGTAGCGTCGGACATCGGGGATAATCACCGGACAAAGAAGCGGCGTTGATTGTCACATTCCCCACGCCGTACCGGTAGCCATACATGACACAGCTTGCCGACGCCCGTGGCGTCTACCTGATCACCCCCGACGAAACCGACAGCACGCGCCTGCTTGAGCGGGTCCGCCCGCTGCTGCCCGGCACCACTTGGCTGCAATACCGCAACAAAGCGGTCGATGCGCCCACCCGACTGGCCCAGGCCACGGCACTGCAGGTGCTGT
The DNA here is from genome assembly GCF_056759195.1 of Stenotrophomonas sp. STEN083. Taxonomy (NCBI): domain Bacteria; kingdom Pseudomonadati; phylum Pseudomonadota; class Gammaproteobacteria; order Lysobacterales; family Lysobacteraceae; genus Stenotrophomonas; species Stenotrophomonas sp. STEN083. The sequence goes on from NZ_JBRRCU010000089.1 coordinate 3,019, forward strand.
GCGCAGAAGCCGGGGTTCCGCTGATCATCAATGATGACGTCAGCCTTGCCCTGCAGGTCGGCGCTGCCGGCGTGCATCTGGGTGAAGACGACGGCGACATTGCTGCAGCGCGGGCACTGCTTGGCCCGCAGGCCATTATTGGCGCGTCCTGCTATGACGAGCTCGAGCGTGCCCAGCGCGCGGTTGCTGCTGGTGCCAGCTATGTGGCCTTCGGTGCCTTCTTCCCCAGCCGCAGCAAGGTCACCCCGCGCCGCGCCAGTCCTGAGCTGCTGCGACAAAGCGCCGCACTTGAGGTGCCGCGGGTGGCGATTGGTGGTTTGACCCCGGACAATAGTCGGCCTGTGGTGGACGCTGGCGCGGATCTGATCGCGGTGATCAGTGGCGTGTTCAGCGAGGCCGATCCGGTGGCTGCGTTGGACGCTTATCGCAGTTGCTTCGGGTCTGTCTGACCAGCCAAGCCCGCACGATCTCTGCCATTCCCTTCTCCCGCCTGCGGGAGAAGGTGCCCCGAAAGGGGCGGATGAGGGGGCTTTTGACGTTCGCTTGCTAGAAGCTTCCCCTCACCCCAACCCCTCTCCCGCAAGCGGGAGAGGGGCTAATGCAGAGCCCAGCTCTTCGTTGTTGTTGATACCTCAAAGGACTCACGCATGAACCACGCCCAATCCCACGCCCTGTTCACCCGCGCGCAGACCTTGCTGCCCGGTGGCGTCAATTCACCGGTGCGTGCATTCAAGTCGGTCGGCGGCGAACCCTTCTTCGTGCAGCGCGCCGATGGCGCCTACCTGCATGACGTGGATGGCAATGCCTACATCGACTACGTCGGCTCCTGGGGCCCGATGATCGTCGGCCACAACCACCCGTCCGTGCGCGACGCCGTGCAGCAGGCCATCGGTAATGGGCTGTCGTTCGGTGCGCCGTGCGCGGCCGAAGTGACCATGGCCGAGACCATCACCCAGCTGGTGCCGTCCTGCGAGATGGTGCGCATGGTCAACTCCGGTACCGAGGCCACGCTGTCGGCGATCCGTCTGGCGCGCGGCGCCACCGGCCGCAACAAGATCGTCAAGTTCGAAGGCTGCTACCACGGCCACGGCGACTCGTTCCTTGTCAAGGCCGGCAGCGGCATGCTGACCCTCGGTGTGCCGACCTCGCCGGGCGTACCGGCTGGGCTGAGCGAACTGACCCTGACTCTGCCCTACAACGATTTCGAAGCCGCCACCGCGCTGTTCGAGCAGCAGGGCGCCGACATCGCCGGCCTGATCATCGAACCGGTGGTCGGCAACGCCAACTGCATTCCGCCGCGTGATGGCTACCTGCAGCACCTGCGCGCGCTGTGCACGCAATACGGCACGCTGCTGATCTTCGACGAAGTGATGACCGGCTTCCGTGTCGCCTTGGGCGGCGCACAGGCGCATTACGGCATCACCCCGGACCTGAGCACCTTCGGCAAGATCATCGGCGGCGGCATGCCGGTGGGCGCCTACGGCGGTCGTCGCGAGCTGATGTCGCAGATCGCCCCGGCCGGCCCGATCTACCAGGCCGGCACGCTGAGCGGCAATCCGGTGGCCATGGCCGCTGGCCTGGCGATGCTGCAGCTGGTGCAGGCGCCGGGTTTCCATGAGCGCCTGACGGCGGCAACCAACACGCTCTGCGATGGCCTGGAAGCGGCAGCGCGCGATGCCGGTGTGGCCGTCACCACCACCCGCGTCGGCGGCATGTTCGGCCTGTTCTTCAGCAGCGAGAAGGTGGAGACCTATGCCCAGGCCATCGCCTGTGACATCAAGGCCTTCAACCTGTTCTTCCACGCCATGCTGGAGCGCGGTGTATTCCTGGCACCGTCTGCCTACGAGGCCGGCTTCCTGTCCAGCGCGCATGACGATGCGGTGATTGAAGCCACGCTGGCTGCAGCGCGTGAGGCGTTCAAGGTGGTCGCTGCGGGTTGATCAACCTACCGCGCGAATGATCGAAATAAAGCCCCTCTCCCGTTCACGGGAGAGGGGTTGTGGTGAGGACAGCTCTTGCTCTGAAGCTTCTCGAACCCAAGATTCGAGCAGCTCATCAGCTCACCCAAAAACCAGCTTGCCCTTCATCATTCCCCAGTGCCCCGGGAACGAACAGAAGAAGGTGTAGTCGCCACCACGCGTCAACTTGCTGGTCGCAAAGCGCACCTGCGTGGTCTGCCCGCCACCAATCACCGGCGTGAACGCGATCACCCGCGCATCATTCTTGGGCAGGTAACTGTCAGCCAGCGTCGAACGCATGCCAGCCGTCGCCACTTGCTGGAAATCGGGTGTGCGCGTCAGTACCCAGTTATGCCCCATCGCGGTCGCCGGCATCCTGCCGGTGTGCTTCAAGGTCAGGTCTACCTGCGTGCAATCGGCGGCAACCCGGATCTGCGGCACGGAGAACTGCATCCGGTCGTTGCTTTCGATGGTGACTGCACAGGTACGGGCCAGCGCAGGGGCGGCAGGCAACAGGCCCGCAAGGGCCAACAACAGCAGGCTGGAACGCTTCACGGTGAACTCCAAACGATGACAACTACAGTGTCCTGATTCTAGGCAAACCCCAAAGATTTCACCTGTGACGCGATGTCGCAGGCTGCGCGCAGCTGCCATGCCAGCGATACTGCAGCCCCGTTCCTGCCTTGCCACCCATGCAACGACCGCACGCCTTGCTGCTGGATTTCGACGGCCTGCTCGCCGATTACGATCACCGCATCCATCTGCGCCAGCTTGCCGACGCTGCCGGCTGCACACCCCAGCAGGTGGACGCAGCGTTGCGCACGGACGGGCTTGAGTTTGCCCATGCCCGCGGTGAACTGGAGGGTGAGCAGTTGTTGCAGGCATTGAATCAACGTTTGGGCAGCGCATTGGGCGCCGCGCACTGGCATGCTGCACGGCTCGCTGCCAGCAAGCTGCGCAGCGATTGCATGGCTGTGCTGGAGCACGTCCATGCGGATGTACAGGTTGCGGTACTGACCAACAATGGTCTGCTGACGCGGCCAGTGATCGAGCAGTTGCTGGCCGGCCGTCGCGTGCTGTGCAGCGCAGCGCTGGGAGTACGAAAACCCGATCCAGCGGCGTATCTCGCCGCCTGCGCGGCGCTTGGCTGTGCGCCTGAGCGTAGCCTGTTCGTCGATCACCTGTTCCGCAATGTGCAGGGCGCGCGTGAGGCCGGGCTGCGTGCCGATACGGCGTTTCATGCGCAGTCGCTACGACGCCTACTCAAGCGCAATCACCTGCTGCGTTGACCTGGCTCTCGCAGCGATTGAAATTCATTTGATATCCGTTGGCGACACTGGCCTCCCAAGCCACTGGAGCCACCGATGAACCTGCCCTCACGATTATTGCTGTCCCTCCTGCTGCTGGCGCCGGCATTGCCACAGCATGCATCGGCGGCAACCGACAAGGTACTGATTGTGGTCAGCGGCGAGGGCAAGGATGCCGGTAAACAGCGCCCCGGCTACGAGTTCGATGAACTGTCGCAGGCCTGGTTGGTATTCAAGGCCAACGGCCTGCAGGTGGAGGTCGCCAGCCCCAAGGGCGGCGCGGTGGAGGCCGACAAATACAACCCGGACGAACCCTTCAACGCTGCCTTGCTGGCCGATGCACAGGCGATGCGGCAACTGGCAGACACCAAGCCCACCACGGAGCTGAAGGCCTCCGACTACGCGGCCGTGTACGTGGTCGGCGGCAAGGGCGCGATGTTCGACCTGCCCCGCGACCAGGCATTGCAGCAGTTGTTGGGCACGGTCTGGGACAACGGCGGCATCGTCGCCGCGGTCTGTCACGGTCCGGCCGCCTTGGCCGAGGTACGGCTGGCCGATGGCAGCCTGCTCGTCGCGGGTCGCCAGCTCACCGGCTTCAGCAATGAAGAGGAGGCAATATTCGGCAAGAAGTGGACGGCCCAGTTCCCGTGGCTGCTCGAAGACGCGCTGCGCCAGCGCGGCGCGCGGTGGCAGGAAGCACCGTTGATGATGCCGAAGCTGGTGGTTGATGGCCGCTTGATCACCGGCCAGAACCCCTACTCCACCACCGCCGTGGCAGAAGCCATCGTGCGCGCCACTGGCCGCACACCGGTCGCCCGCACACCATGGCGCGATGAAACCAGCATGGCCCTGGTGGAACGCCTGTTGAGCGGCGACGTGCAAGGCGCACGTACTGCACTGGCGGCCGATGTCTCGCGCCATCACGTTGAGCTGATCGGCATTCTCGGCTATTACCAAGCACAGGCCGCAGCCAACGATGTCGCCCTGGAGCAGGCCTTGCAGGTCATGGAACTGGCCTTGCCACACATGCACGAGGCACAACTGAAACTTGCCGCTGCCCAAGCCCACCTCAAACTCAAGCGACCGGTGCAAGCTCGCGCCCTGGTACTCCAGGCACTGGCAAGCAATCCGAAGCTGGAACAGGCTCAAGCCCTCCTGCAACAGATCGACGGTTGAGCCATGCCCCTGCCTGCCCTGCGCATTCTGGTGATCGAGGACAACCGCCTGCTGCGTGACAACCTGCAGGCGCTGCTGTCCGCACATGGATTCCAGCCCAGCTTCGCCGCCGACGGCCGCAGCGGCCTGCAGATGGCGCTGACCGAACCACCGGACGTGCTGGTGCTGGATCTGGGCCTGCCCGGTTTGGACGGGCTGCAAGTCTGCCAGCGCCTGCGCGCCGAATCCGACCGGCATGTCCCGATCCTGATGCTGACCGCACGCGATGCGCTGGACGACCGCCTGCTTGGCTTCCGCAGCGGTGCCGATGACTACCTCGTCAAGCCTTTTGCTGGCGAAGAACTGGTGGCCCGCTGCCTGGCCTTGTCGCAACGCCATCGCGCCGGTCAGGAACATGTGCTGTGCATCGGCAGCCTGCGGATCGATCGCCGTAGCCGCGACGTGCAACGCCACTGCCAGCACATCGAGATGCACCAGACCAGCTTCGAGATCCTGCTGGCGCTTGCCGAAGCATGGCCGCGCACGCTGACCCGCAGCGATCTTGTACAGCGCCTCTGGGGCGACACCCCTCCCGACTCGGACCCATTGCGCACGCATCTCTATCTATTGCGCCAGATGCTGGACAAGCCGTTTCCCACACCAATGCTGAAGACCGTGCATGGCGTCGGCTTTCGCCTTGAGTCCGATGAGCGCGCGCCGCGATGAATCCATCCTCGACCCCACGCAAACGCCTGCGCAACCGGCTGATGCTGGCCTTTGCCGGCTTCACGCTGGTGGTTGCGGCACTGTTTGGGCTGTACGTGGCAGTGTTCGCCTATGCGGTTGAAGACATGTTCTTCAATGGACTGCTGGAGCGCGAAGCCAGCGAGCAACTGCAGCATCATGCGCAGACCGGTGGGTGGAAAGCGCCGCGCGAATCATGGATGCAGGTGATCGAGTCCGCGACGCAGCTGCCCGACAGTATCGCCGGCACCTTGGCGCGCGAACCGCGTCGGCGTGAATTCCCGGGCAGCGACGGCCGTCACTACCATCTGCAGCGCCTGCAGCCTGATGCTGCTGCCGAACCGGCCTGGCTGTTGGCCGAAGTGAGCCAGTTACTGGTTGTTCGGCCACAGCGCGCGGGTTTGCTGCAGCTGCTGATCTGGTCTGGCGTGGCAGTGATCGCGCTGGCCCTGCTGCTCGGCGCATGGCTGGCAGGTCGCACTACCGCACCGCTGTCGCGGCTTGCCCAGCTCGTCGACAACGCCGGCCCCGACCACCTACCCGCAGTGCATGCGCAGCGCTTTGCCGACGACGAAGTCGGCGTGCTGGCGCGTGGACTGGAGGCGTTGATCACCCGCATCCGTGCTTTCGTTATCCGCGAGCGCGAGTTCACCCGCGATGCCAGCCATGAGCTGCGAACACCGCTAGCCGTTATCCGTGGAACCACCGAGCGCCTTGCCCGTGATCCATCGCTGTCGCCTGCTGCACAGCAGGGGCTTTCACACATTCGCCAGTCAGCGCTGCAGCTGGAGCAAACGGTCAGCATGCTGTTGGCGCTGGCCCGCGAACAGGCGCTGCCTGCCACTGGCGAGCCGAACAGATTGCTGCCAGTAATCGAGCGCGTGATTGTCGAGCAATCACCGCTGCTGGACGACAAACAAATCGAGCTGGACATCGATGTCCCGTTTGCCGAAAACAGTACCTTGCCACCGACAGTACTGCAGGTATTGCTCGCCAATCTGATTGGCAACGCCTTCGCACATACGGCGGCCGGCACGATACGCGTCGCCGTCGAGAACGAACAGCTGCGCATCATCAACCCCGGTGATGGCATCAGCGACCAGGCATTGGATGCCTTCAGCAAGGGAGCGAACAGCGCTGGCTTTGGACTGGGTTTGGCGATCGTGCAGCGGCTTTGCGAGCAGCACGGCTTTGCCTTGGACATCCGCCACGATGACGGGCTGACGACGGTCGCCTTCCCGCTCATGCCAGCGCGAGCCACGCCATGAAGCCCCTTCTGCAGATTCTTCTGCTGTGCGTATCCGTCTTGGCGGCGCCTCCTGCGGCAGCCGATGACAGCAGCAAATTGCACGCTGACATGCAGCGCATCATCGATGAGGAAGGTCTGCAAGGTGTGGTCTGGACTACCGTCACCGCAGACGGCCGCGCTGCCAGCGGTGCCGCAGGGGTACGTGATGCAGTCACCCGCGCACCCATGCAGGCCTCAACGCATGTACACGTTGGCTCGGTTACCAAGGCCGTGCTTGCCCTTGGCGTGCTGCGCCTGGTCAGCCAAGGTCGCCTTTCATTGGAGACACCGGTGACACAGGTGGTTCCGGCAATCCGCTTCGACAATCCCTGGGAATCCACGCACCCGGTACGTGTGCACCACCTGCTTGCGCATACGGCCGGCCTGGAGAACCTCAAGCTCGGCCAGTTCTTCAGCCTTCGGGCAAGCGCTGACGTGCCATTGGCGATCGCATCTGGAACGGACCGCGCGCCGCTACGCGTCCTCAGCCAACCTGGCAGTCGCTTCAGCTACTCCAACCTAGGCTATACCGTGCTTGGGCAGGTGATCGAGGCCGTCAGCGGCGAACGCTACGAAACCTGGATGGACCGGGAAGTGCTGGCGGGGCTGGGCATGCGGGACAGCACCTTCACCTACACCGCGCAGACCGGTTCGCACACAGATCCGCATCTTGCAATGGGCCACTTTGAACAGGCGCGCCCTGCACCGGCCGTACCCACTTTTCTACGCCCCGCCGCGCAACTGACCACCAGCGCGGGTGACATGGCGCTGTTTGCCAGCTTCCTGCTTGGCGACGGCAGCAATGCGGGGCAGTCCTTCATCGCAATGGACCTGATGAAGGCGTTGGCCGCACCGACTGGAACCGAGGCCGTGCGCGCTGGTCTGCCACTCGGCCATGGGCTGGTGCTGGTTGGACGCGACCGGCACGGCCAGGTTGGCGGCTGCCATCCCGGCAACACCGTCGGCTACTGGGCGATGCTATGCGTATTTCCGCAGCAACGCAGCGCTTTCTTCGTTGCCACCAACACCGACAACGAAGACGCCAAGAACGAAAGACTCAACCAGCGGCTTGTCGAAGCACTTGCAATGCCGCCCATTGCTTCAGTGCAGGCCGCATCGCCCATCACAACCTCGATGTCAGAGTGGGACGGTTTCTACATCCGTTCACCACAGGCAATGCCTGCAATTGCGCCACTGCAGGCGCTGACCGACTTCGTTCGCGTGGATACTATTGGGGACAAGCTCCGTCTACGCTCGCCATCCAGAGATGCGCAGCTGCTACAGCCGCTCGGCAATCGGCTGTTCAGAGCGGACGGCCGGGTTCTACCCTCGCATGTGCTGTTGATTGGCGAAGACGGTGGTCGCGTTTTGAGCGACGGACTGCGCAACCATGTGCGGGTTCCTGCCTGGCGCATCATTGTGCCGGGGCTGCTGTTGTCCATCGCAATGGTCGGCGTTGTCATCATGATGCTGACCGGTGTTGTGTTGGCGATTCGCGGAAAGCTGCGCTGGCAACACCCGATTTTCCTGCCCGTGCTGGCCGGTACAGCCTTGCTGCTGCCAATAGCCCTGCTCTATCGACAATCCCTGCTGGAACTGGGTGACCGGACTGTAGCGAGTATGTCGCTGGCCGGCGTGAGCTTGCTGCTGCCGTTGGCGCTGGTGACAGGAACGGCAGTGGGGCTGCATGGATGGCGACGTGCCGACCGCACTACGCGGCTGCTGACAACATGCCTGTTGGCGACACTACCCGGTGCTGGACTGTTGGTTGCATGGCAGTTGCTGCCATTGCGACTGTGGCTGCTGTAAATGCCAGCGTCCTGACCCTTGCGCTGGCCGATACCGCAGATAAGCGATGCCCCCGAGTGACCGCTACAGGCGGTGCACGTCGAGGGCATCAAGTTTCCGCAGCACTGTACTCGCCAGTGCTATCGCTTGCTTCAGTTGCGTGAGCCGATATACGCCGCAATAGCCTCGCGCACGCGCTTCAGGCCTTCGGCCACTTCTTCGTCGGTGATGTTCAGCGCCGGCACAAAACGCAGCACACTGGTGCCGGCCTGCAGGATCAGCACCTGCTTTTCGGCCGCCAGATCCAGCAATACGCCGATGTCAGCTACGTAGTCGGGCTTGAGCACCGCGCCCAGCATCAGGCCCATGCCACGCACCTGCTCGAACACGCCGAACTCTTCGCCAATGGCTTCCAGACCGGCTTTCAGTGCGGCCGACTGGCGCAGCACATTGGCCTTGATCTCGTCAGACGACAGCTTGCGCAGCGCCACGCGGGCTACCGCAGCGGCCAGCGGGTTACCGCCAAAAGTGCTGCCGTGTGCGCCAACGCTCATCACGTCGGCAACCTTGGGACCAGCCAGCATCGCGCCGATCGGGAAACCACCGCCCAATGCCTTGGCCAGGGTGACGATGTCCGGGGTCACGCCCCAGTTCCAATGCGCGAACAGCTCACCGGTACGGCCCATGCCGACCTGGATTTCATCCAGCACCATCAGCGCGTCGTGCTGGTCGCACAGCTCGCGGGCACGGCGCATGAACTCGGCGCTGGCCGGCATTACCCCACCCTCGCCCTGCACCGGTTCGAACATCACCGCGGCAACATCGCCAGCGGCCATCGCTTGTTCAAGCTGGGCGACGTCATTGAAGTCGACATAGCGGAAGCCACCGGGCAGCGGCTCGTAGCCTTCCTGGTACTTCGGCTGAGCGGTAGCGGTCACCGTGGCCAGGGTGCGGCCATGGAAGCTGCCGCGGAAAGTCACGATGAAACGCTTCTCCGGGCCGCGGCCCTGCGCGCTGGCCCACTTGCGTACCAGCTTGATCGCCACTTCATTGGCTTCGGCGCCGGAATTGCACAGGAACACGCGCTTGGCGAAACGCGAGGCGTCCACCAGTTCCTGCGCCAGGTGCAGCGGCGGCTCGCTGTAGAACATGTTGCTGGTATGCCAGAGCTTGTCGGCCTGTTCGAACAGCGCAGCCTTCAGGTCCGGGTTGTTGTGGCCCAGGCTGCATACCGCGATGCCGGCGGCCAGGTCGATGAACTCACGGCCCTGCGTATCCCACAGTCGCGCGCCCTGGCCTCGCTCCAGCACCAGCTGGCGCGGGCGGTAGACCGGCAGGTAGTAATTGGACAGGGACAACAGCGGCTCGACGACAGCGGTCATGGCGTTCCAGATCAGTGGGTGTGAACGGCCCATTGTCCTCCATTCCGTGGGCCTGCGGCACAATGGGCACATGCGACTGTTCTCTGCCCCCCAACTGAACCCGGCCAGCGACAGCGGTTGGCGCCGCCGCTGGTTCGACATCATCCACCGCACCGATACCCCGCCCTCGCGCCGGTTCGACCTGCTGCTGGTCTGGGCCATCCTCGCCAGCGTGCTGGTGGTGATGTTTGACAGCGTGCAACACATCCACGTGGCCTGGGCCACCGGCTTCTATATCGTCGAGTGGGGATTCACCCTGCTGTTCACCGCCGAGTACCTGCTGCGCCTGCTGGTGGTGCGGCGGCCGCTGCGCTACGCGTTCAGTATCTGGGGCATCATCGACCTGCTGGCGATCCTGCCGTCCTATATTTCCTTCTTCATTCCCGGCGCGCAGAGCCTGCTGGTGGTGCGGGTGCTGCGCCTGCTGCGGGTGTTCCGCATCCTCAAGCTGACCCGTTACATCGAGGAAAGCGGCGTACTGATGGCGGCACTGTGGCGCAGCCGCCGCAAGATCCTGCTGTTCCTGTCAATGGTGGTGACCATCGCCATCATCGCCGGCGCTTTGATGTATGTGATCGAAGGCCCGCAGTACGGCTTCAGCAACATCCCCGCCAGCATGTACTGGGCGGTGGTGACAATGGCAACGGTGGGCTTCGGCGACATCGTGCCGCACACAACCTTGGGCCGTTTCATCACCTCGGTGCTGATCCTGATCGGCTACAGCATCCTGGCCGTGCCTACCGGCATCTACACTGCCGAGCTGGCCGGCAACATGCTGCGCGAAAGCCGCCGCGACAACCGCGGCTGCACGGTCTGCGGGCATGAAGGGCATGAGTTCAAGGCGCAGTACTGCAACCGCTGCGGGCATGAGTTGCCGGAGCATATTGAGCATTGAGCGGCTTGGCGCAGGGCGTGGGAACGGCTGTAGTGCCGAGCCATGCTCGGCAGGGGCCTTATCGGGAATGCATCTGCCGAGCAT
>NZ_JBRRCU010000090.1:0-13595 GCF_056759195.1 Stenotrophomonas sp. STEN083
GCCCAAGCCCAAGTCCAAGCCCAAGCCCAAGTCCAAAGCACCCCTCCCCAACCCTCCCCTTGGCCTCTGGCCAAAGGGAGGGAGCAGACTGCCGCGGCACCCGGCGATGCCAGGCTGCAAGCAATACCGAGACCCCTGCGCCTTCCCCTCTCCCGCCTGCGGGGGAGGGTGCCCGAAGGGCGGGTGGGGGGCGCTTTTGATCTTGCTCGCGCTCCGCCCCCTGCAAAACCCAGCCCAAGTGCCAAGCAAGTGATCAGGCCCCCCGCTTCGCAACAGCCAGTAAAACCAAGCCCCAAACACCCAAGGCTCTTTACCCAAGACCAACCCAAGCCCCAGAAGACCTCCAACAACGCTTTTCACCCCACCACCAAGCCGGTTCAACCTGATATACGCAAGCCACCCCGGCTATCATGGCCCTTCACATAAATCAGCCAAATCCGGCGACCGCATCACGGCGCCAAAAGGCTGAAACAAACCACCGAGGCAGGGGAAGCATGGCGGAAGTAACCAAGGCCCGGACCGGCCACCTGATACGCAAGTTGTTCAGCATCCTGCAGGCCCGGCCCGACGGCATGAAGGCCGCAGAAGCGCTGGCAACCCTCGCGTCCCAGGTCGAACTGACCCCCTACGAAGCCGGCGACTACCCCACCGGCGGTCGCCGCTTCGAAAAGATTGTCCGCTTCGCCACCGTCGACACCGTAAAAGCCGGTTGGCTGGTCAAGGACAAAGGCATCTGGAGCATCACCGCTGAAGGCGCCCAAGCCCTGCAGCAGTACCCGGACGGCGAGCAGTTCTACCGTGAGGCAGTACGCCTGTACCACAAATGGAAAAAGGCCCAGCCCGTAGTCGAAATCGACGGGGGCGATGACGAGGCGGTGGAAAAGTCCGCCAGCATCACCTTGGAGCAGGCCGAGGAAATGGCCTGGGCCGAGATCGAGGCGTACCTGGCCGACATGCCGCCTTACGACTTCCAGGAGCTGGTGGGCGCACTACTTACCGCCATGGGTTACCACGTAGCGTGGATCGCCCCGCCCGGCAAGGATGGTGGCGTGGACGTCATCGCCTACAACGACCCGCTGGGCACCCGCCCGCCGCGCATCAAGGTACAGGTCAAGCGCAACGCCAACTCACCCAAGATCGATGTGATGGGCCTGCGCAGTTTCATGGCCGTGCTGGGCGAGGGTGACGTCGGCCTGTTTGTGGCCCTGTCCGGCTTCACCAAGGACGCCGACCTGGAAGCCCGCCAGAGCCACCGCCGCATCACCCTGATTGACGCCAATCAGCTGGTCGAACTGTGGACCCGCCATTACGGCCAGCTGGATGACAGCGCCCGTCGGCGGTTGCCGTTGAAGCCAGTGTGGTTTTTGGCGGGACAAGATTGAAATTCACCGGTGACAGGCAGTCTCTGCCTGCGCCACATGGAGCAACAAGAAGCATTATGGCCAAGCCCAAGAAGACAGCAGAAAACAAGAACGACGGCCTCGGTTTCGAGGCCGAGCTGTTCAAAGCCGCCGACAAGCTGCGCGGCAATATGGAACCAAGCGACTACAAGCACGTCGCGCTCGGGCTGATCTTCCTCAAATACATCTCCGATGCCTTCGAGGCCAAGCGCACCGCGCTGCTGGACGAGGACGCGCAAGCGGCCGAAGACAAGGACGAATATCTTGCCGACAACGTGTTCTGGGTGCCGAAGGAGGCGCGCTGGTCGCACCTGCAGGCCAACGCCAAGCAGCCCAGCATCGGCACCCTCATCGATGACGCGATGCGCGCCATCGAAAAGGACAACGAGTCGCTGAAAGGCGTACTGCCCAAGGATTACGCACGTCCCGCGCTCAACAAGGTGATGCTGGGCGAGCTGATTGACCTGATCTCCGGCATTGCGCTTAACGAGAAAGGCGACCGCTCCAAGGACATCCTTGGGCGCGTGTACGAATATTTTCTGGGCCAGTTCGCAGGTGCCGAAGGCAAGCGCGGCGGGGAGTTCTACACGCCGAGTTCGGTGGTGCGCGTGCTGGTGGAAATGCTGGAGCCGTACTCGGGTCGCGTCTATGACCCGTGCTGCGGCTCGGGCGGCATGTTCGTGCAGTCGGAAAAGTTTGTCACCGAACATGGCGGCCGCATTGGTGATATCGCCATCTATGGGCAGGAGAGCAATTACACCACTTGGCGGCTGGCCAAGATGAACCTGGCCGTCCGCGGCATTGATTCGGACATTCGTTGGAACAACGAGGGCAGCTTCCACAAGGACGAATTGCGCGACCTCAAGGCTGACTACATTCTGGCTAACCCTCCGTTCAATATTTCTGACTGGGGCGGCGACCGCCTGCGTGAGGATGTGCGATGGCAGTTTGGCCAGCCGCCGGTGGGCAACGCCAACTATGCGTGGCTGCAGCACATCCATCATCACCTGGCTCCCAAGGGTACGGCAGGCGTGGTGCTGGCCAATGGCTCGATGAGTTCCAGCCAGTCCGGAGAAGGCGACATCCGCAAGGCCATGCTTGAAGCCGATGCGGTGGATTGCATGGTGGCGCTGCCCGGGCAGCTCTTCTACTCCACGCAGATTCCGGCGTGTCTGTGGTTCCTGGCACGCAACAAGAACCCCGGCAAGGGTCTGCGTGACCGGCGCGGAGAAGTGTTGTTCATCGATGCTCGCAGATTGGGCGTGCTGGTAGATCGCACCCGGCGCGAACTGACCGACGAAGACGTTCAGAAAATCGCCGATACCTACCACGCTTGGCGCGGTGAAAAAGACGCTGGCGAGTATGCCGATGTGGCGGCCTTCTGCAAGTCCGCTTCAATGGACGACATCCGCAAGCACGGGCATGTGCTGACACCTGGACGCTATGTGGGCGCGGCAGAGCAGGAAGACGACGGCGAGCCATTCGGGGAAAAAATGCTGCGTCTGTCTGCACAGTGGCGCGAGCAGCGGACGGAGGCGACTAGGCTGGATGCGGCGATTGAGGCCATTCTGCAGGAGCTTGGGTATGGCGAATGAGTGGCCGATGGTTCGCTTGGGTGATTACGTGGATTCGAACCTTGGGAAGATGCTTGATGCACAGAAGAACAAGGGAGTCCCACGCCCATACCTTGGAAATAGCAACGTCCGTTGGGGCTCTTTCGACATCAACGATTTGGCGTTGATGAAGTTTGAAGAAGGCGAAGAGGAACGCTACGGAATTCGTGATGGTGATCTGATTGTTTGTGAGGGGGGCGAGCCGGGCCGTTGTGCAGTCTGGCGGGAACAGGTTCCTGACATGAAGATCCAGAAGGCCTTGCACCGTATCCGGCCGAGAGATGGTCTGAACAACTACTACTTGTTCTATTGGTTCATGTTGGCGGGACGCGCAGGCTGGTTGGAACCGTTCTTCACTGGAACGACCATCAAACACCTGACTGGAAAGGCTCTGAACGAGCTAAAAGTGCCGTTGCCGCCTATCAAAGAACAACGCGGCATCGCCCACATTCTTGGCACGTTGGACGACAAGATCGAGCTCAACCGGAAGAAAAACGAAACGCTGGAGGCGATGGCCCGCGCGGTGTTCAAGGCGTGGTTCATGGACTTCGAGCCGGTGCGCGCCAAGCTGGAGGGCCGTTGGCAGCGCGGCCAATCGCTCCCCGGCCTGCCCGCGCATCTCTACGACCTCTTTCCCGACCGCCTCGTCGATTCGGAGTTGGGGGAGATCCCGGAGGGGTGGCGTCATTCGACGATTGGCGCGGAAGTGGCGGTATGTGGTGGGGCTACACCCAGCACCAAGGAGCCGGCGTTCTGGGATGGTGGGGAACACTGCTGGGCCACGCCCAAAGACCTGTCCGCCCTGAAATTTCCCGTTTTGCTGAACACGGATCGAAAGATTACGGATGCCGGTCTTGCAAAGATCAGCTCTGGTCTTTTGCCAGTCGGCACGGTGTTGCTCTCTTCACGGGCACCAATCGGCTATTTGGCAATTGCCGAAGTTCCGACAGCAATCAACCAGGGCTTCATCGCGATGAGATGTGATGGCGCTTTGCCAAATGTCTTTGTTCTAGCTTGGTGCAAAGAAAGCATGGATGCCATCGTCGGCAACGCCAACGGCTCTACATTTCAAGAGATCAGCAAGAGCAATTTCCGGCCGATTCCAATCGTTGTTGCTTCTGAGCCTGTATTGGGGAGCTATCTGGCGCTGGCTGATTCGCTGTATCGGAAAATGGCCCAAACCGAACGCGAATCCGGCTCCCTGACCCAAGTGCGCGACACCCTGCTGCCCAAGCTGATCTCAGGCGAGCTGCGCGTTTCCTCCATCAGTGAGGATGTGCTGTCTTGAGGCCGCTCAAGCCATGGATGGCTTTCGCCGATCAGTTGCAGCAGTTGCAGCAACGCGGTCTGCAGGTCGAGGACGAGGCCGCGGCGCAGTCGTACCTCAAACGGCTGGGCTACTATCGCCTGAGTGGTTACTGGTATCCGTTGCGTGCGATTGATCTTGCGGCATCGCAGGCGCAGGGACGGGCTGTGCGTGCGGACACGTTCGTTGCCGGTAGCCGTTTCGAGGATGTGGTGCGGTTGTATGTCTTCGATAAGAAGCTGCGTCTGTTGGCCCTAGATGCGCTGGAACGCATCGAGACGGCAGTGCGGGTGGATATCGCCCACCTGCTGGGTGAGCGTGATCCACGTGCACACGAAAATCCTGACTGCCTGCATGGCAATTTCGCCAAGAAAGTCATTGCCCAGGGGCCGGACCAAGGCAGGACCGAGCATCAGCTGTGGCTAGAAAAATATGCGTCGACGTTGCACCGCTCGCGCAAGGAGCCGTTTGTTGCCCATCACCTGCGGCAGTACGGAGCGTTGCCGATCTGGGCGGCGATCGAGATCTGGGATTTCGGCCTGCTGTCGAGGCTGTTTTCCGGTATGCAGCATGCCGAGCAACAGACCATTGCTGCACTCTACGGTGCACAGGATGGGCGCGCCTTCGCACAGTGGCTGCGCAGCCTGAACTTCATCCGCAACGTGTCCGCCCACCACAGCCGCTTGTGGAACATCAACGTGCTGGAGTTGTCAGTGGTCCCAGCGGATTGGACGCCAGACTTGAACCGGGCGAGGCCATTTTTTTACTTCTGCCTGATGCAGCACCTGTTGCGTGTTGTCTGCCCTCGTTCGCGTTGGGGGCAGCGCTTTGCGCACTTGCTGAACAATGAGTTTCCTGCCGCTTTCTCGCTCAGGGAATTCGGCGCGGTATCCGGCTGGGAGTCATGGCCTCTGTGGCAACCGCTGGAACCGGACAAATGAAAACCGACGCGTACACAAGAAGTGCAGAGGCGCCGGTCATATTACGGTCGATTTTAGGAAGAAATTTTCTACGCGTCAAATGAACTGGGGGGATGGGGATGGCGTTCTTGTCGGAAGCAGAAGTGGAGCAGGCCTTGCTGCAGCAGCTGGGTGGGCTGGGCTATGCGGTGTTCAGCGATGAGCAGATTGGCCCGGACGGCAATGCCCCCGAGCGGGCAAGCCATGCCGAGGTGGTGCTGACACCGCGGCTGGAGGACGCTGTGGCGAAACTGAACCCGCACATTCCGGCCACGGCCCGTCAGGAGGCGGTGCGGCGGGTCACACAGTCCGAACTGCCTTCATTGCTCGAAGAAAACCGCCGCATCCACAAACTGATCACCGAAGGGGTGGATGTGGAGTATGTCGGCGAGGATGGCCTGATCGCCGCTGGCAAGGTGGCGATCATCGACTTCGAGCGACCAGAGCAAAACGACTGGTTGGCGGTGAGCCAGTTCGTGGTCATTGCCGGCCAGTACAACCGGCGGCCCGATGTGGTGGTGTTCGTCAACGGCCTGCCGCTGGGCGTGATCGAACTGAAAGCACCAGGCAGTGCCGGGGCGCATCTGTTGGGTGCGTTCAATCAACTTCAGACCTACAAGCAGCAGATCCCGCAGCTGTTCAATACCAACGCGCTGCTTGTAACCTCGGACGGTATTGCGGCACGGGTGGGCTCGCTGTCGGCGGACCTGGAGCGTTTCATGCCATGGCGTACCACCGACGGCGCGGATGTGGCGCCGAAGGGCGCGCCGGAACTTTCGACCTTGATTGAAGGTGTGTTCGAGCATGGCCGCCTGCTGGCGCTGCTGCGCGACTTCACGGTGTTCGGTGAAACCGGGTCGGGGCTGGCCAAGATCATTGCCGGCTATCACCAATTCCACGCAGTGCGGCATGCGGTGGCGTCGACGATCCGGGCATCGGCCACGGCGCCGGGGATAGCAGAGGATCCAGCAGAGTATGGTTTGCCTACTGTGGCGGAACAGGACCGCGGAGATCGGCGTGCGGGCGTTATCTGGCACACCCAAGGCTCGGGCAAGAGCCTGTTGATGGCGTTCTACGCCGGGCAACTGGTCAAGCATCCGGCCATGGCCAACCCGACCCTAGTGGTACTGACCGACCGCAACGATCTGGACGACCAGCTGTTTGCCACCTTCTCGATGTGCCGCGACCTGATCCGGCAGACGCCGGTACAGGCCGAGAGCCGCGAGGATCTGCAGAAGGTCTTGAGCCGGGCCTCGGGTGGGGTAATTTTCACCACCTTGCAGAAGTTCGGTGAGATTGCCGAACCGCTCACCACACGCCGCAATGTGGTGGTCATTGCCGACGAAGCGCACCGCAGCCAATATGGCTTCAAAGCGAAGGTGGACACCAAGACCGGCGAAATCTCCTATGGCTTTGCCAAGTACATGCGTGATGCGCTGCCCAACGCCTCCTTCATCGGCTTTACCGGCACGCCGATAGAGGCGGATGACGTCAACACACCTGCGGTGTTCGGTAATTACATCGATGTCTATGACATCAGCAGGGCGGTCGAAGACGGTGCAACCGTGCCTATCTACTACGAGTCGAGGCTGGCACGTATCGAACTTGATGATGCGGAAAAACCCAACATCGACGCGGAGGTGGATGCGCTGACCGAGGAGGATTCCGAGGCCGATCAGGAGCGCTTCAAAAAGAAGTGGTCAACGGTGGAAACACTGGTGGGCAGCGACAAGCGGCTGGCACTGGTGGCTAAGGACATGGTCGCCCACTTCGAGGATCGCGTGGCGGCCCTCGACGGCAAGGCAATGGTGGTGTGCATGAGCCGGCGCATCTGCGTGAAGCTCTATGACGAGATCATCAAACTGCGCCCGGACTGGCATAGTGCCGATGACAATGCCGGCGCGGTCAAGATCGTAATGACGGGCGCGGCCAGCGACCCGCAGGAGTGGCAGCAGCACATCGGCAACAAGGCCCGGCGCGACCTGCTGGCCAAGCGGGCGCGCGATCCGCAAGACCCGCTCAAGCTGGTGATCGTGCGCGATATGTGGTTGACCGGCTTTGATGCTCCGTGCATGCACACGATGTACGTGGACAAGCCGATGCAGGGTCACGGCCTGATGCAGGCCATTGCGCGGGTGAACCGGGTATTTCGTGACAAGCCGGCCGGGCTGATCGTGGATTACATCGGGATTGCGCAGAACCTGAAGTCTGCCTTGCAGCAGTATTCCAAGAACGACCAGGAAAACACCGGCGTCGATGAGGCACAGGCCATCGCGGTGATGGTGGAGAAGTACGAAGTGGTACGTGACATGTACCACGGCTTCGACTACGCGACCGCACTGGACGGAACGCCGCAGCAGCGACTGGTGATGATGGCCGCAGCCATCGAGTGGATTCTCGACCTGCAGCAACGCTTGGCGGCACAGGAAAAAACCAAGGAAGGCAAGAAAAGCGCCCACCGGTACTACCAGGATGCCGTGCTGGCGTTGTCCAAAGCGTTCGCCTTGGCATCGGCCTCGGATGAGGCCCGCGAGATCCGCGAGGAAGTCGGCTTCTTCCAGGCTATTCGTGCTGCGCTGGTCAAGAGCAGTACCGGCTCCGGTGTTACCCGGCAAGAGCGCGAGCTGGCCATCCAGCAGATCGTCAGTCGGGCGGTGGTCTCGACCGAGATCGTGGATATTCTGGCCGCTGCCGGCATCAAGAGCCCGGACATCTCCATCCTGTCCGACGAGTTTCTGGCTGAGGTCCAGCAGCTGGACAAGAAGAACCTCGCGCTGGAAGCTCTACGCAAACTGCTTAATGACGGCATCCGGTCGCGCAGCAAGGCCAACGTGGTGCAGACCAAGGCGTTCTCGGAGCGACTGGAGGATGCGGTGGCGCGCTACCACGCCAACGCCATCACCACTGCTGAGGTACTGGCCGAGTTGATCCAGCTGGCCAAGGACATCCGCGCGGCCCGTCAGCGGGGGGAAGAGCAGGGTTTGTCCGAGGATGAAATCGCCTTCTATGACGCGCTGGCGGAGAACGAGAGTGCGATTCAACTGATGGGTGACGACAAGCTGAAGCTCATCGCCCATGAGTTGCTGGTGAGCTTGCGCGAGAACGTGTCGGTCGATTGGGCGCATCGGGACTCGGCCCGGGCGCGGATGCGGGTTCTGGTGAAACGGATTCTGCGAAAGTACGGCTACCCGCCCGATTTGCAGGATGCGGCGGTGCAGACGGTATTGCAGCAGGCCGAGGCGCTGTCTTCGACATGGACGGTCGCACGGCGGTGATCGAGTTCAACGATCTACTGACCAAGGCCGGGCTCGACCCGGCGACGGTGATGGTGATGCGCCACCGCCCGACCGAGAAGGAGTTGCGGGCGGTGCTGCCGTGGCTGGCGGCCGAGCGGCATGCCTTTTACAACGCCTATCAGTCCAATCATGGCGAAGCTGTGGAGAAGGCGCTGGCTAAAGCGCGCTACCTGGCGTCCTTTATCGGCCATGAGGCGGGGCGGGCGGTATTTGTTGGGGTGTACGCCGTTGCCGGGCATCAAGCGGTGTCGGCCGAGCGCTTCTGGTCGTTGCCGGGCAACCCGGAGTTACGCGAGCTGGGAACGAAGGGGCCGAAGGACGGGCGCGATTCGTTCTGGTTCGATCTGCAGCCGACCACGCATCTGTCTGATTGGAAAGGGAAGCTGGTGATCGATTGGACGGGCATCGAGCGCTCATGGTGGCGCTGGGCCTCGCGAAATCGTTTGCCCGTTCGTGCCATCCATGACGAGAGCTTGCTGGTGAAGGCCATGCCGGACTGGCAGACGCTGACCTTTGAGTGGAGTCAGTTGAATCTGTTGCCGACCAGCTGGCGGCAGGCGTTGGCGCAATGGCGCGGTATCTACTACATCTTCGACCGGACGTCGCGATTGGGGTACGTTGGGTCGGCCAGTGGCGCAGAAAACTTGCTGGGGCGTTGGCAGAACTATGCTGCCAGTGGCGACGGTGGCAACCGGCTGTTGCGGGGGCGAGATCCACAGGCGTTTGTCTTCAGCATCCTGCAGCGCCTGTCGCCGGATATGCAGGTTGAAGACGTTGTGCAGATTGAGAGCACTTGGAAAGAGCGGCTGCACAGCCGCACTCCGAACGGGTTGAACGACAATTAGTTGGTGATAGGCCGGCATTGGCGTAGTCCGGCGCGACGACAGGACTTGGGTGGGTTGATGAGCCGAATAATTACGTTATTCGGCTCATCAAGCGAGAGCGGGGGATCGCTCCAGGTGTCGTTACCGCGTCACTCTTTCAAGCCCAGTGCTCGCAACCACGCGTCCACCTGGCCGAATGCATCCTGCTGCCATTGCTCCGGGGTACGGTACTCCAAGTACCGCCGTCTCTTCTACGAACAAGCGGACACTGGTGGGGCCGTAGCTTTCCGGAGTGTCGAATTTTCCGGCGATCATGCGGTATCCCCCAGCGCCACTGCTCCGTTCGAGCACCGGGCGGCAGGCTTCGGCCAAAGCGTCGATGCCACCAGGATAGTTGCGGATGCAGTAGTAGATGTCGTAAGCGTCCTTCTGCTTGTGACGGCCTTCGATGGCATAGCCCTTCATCGCCAGCAACGCGGGAATCGAACACACTGCGATCTCCACGCGATTGGTGCCGCCGGTTGGCATAGAGCCTGTTACCGCCACCATCTCGTAGAAGTGGCTCGCCAGGTCCGCACCGTCCGCTCGCTGGACGGCGAAGTTGTCGATCAGCGGTGGTTTGTTCCTTGCGATGTCGGCGTCACGTGGCATAAGGAAATCGACGATCACATCAATCGGCCCGCCGCCATCAGTGGCGGGTACCTGCCGCACCAGTTGGAATCGGCGAAGTTCATCACGTTGCTGGTAGCCATGTCCCATCAGCGACGTGACCAGCGTCGCGTACTCGCCGTCACCAAGGGCTTCGGCATCGAGGCCAAGATCCAGGTCGAGCGTGCCGACATGGGGCATGTCCGTATTGGCCAACAACAACCACGGCACTGCGCCGCCTATCACGGCGAATTTTCCTTTGAAGCTGCCGAGGATCTGTCCGATCTCGACCAAAACAGTTTTCACCGCGGCTGTCGTGCGGTCGTCGTAGTCGGCTGCGGATTGAGGTTCCTGCGGGATCAGGTTTTGTGCCATGTCAGCCCTTCCTTGCGTAGATGCTCAGCGGCTTCCATACCGCGCTCGCCAGACACTATCAGGTCCAGATAAGTCTGTACGGCGCTGGTGCAGACCACGCCCGGTGCTGGTTCGATTGCATCGAGGAACAGACCATCATCCTTGGGTACCGTCACTACAACGTTCTGACCTTTCCCGACGGCAGACAGTCCAAGGGCCGCGTGTAGTCGCTCAAGACCCTGTGCATCGGCGTAGAGATAATGGGTGCCGGTGCGCGCATAGGGCGCCAGCCATTGTGCCGCTGAGTAGGAGGCAAGCACGGCTTGCCCGTTGTCATCGCTACCCGCGTGCAGCACCTGTCTGGTTGCTTCATCCAAGGCGCTACCGTGCATCGTCGTATAGAAGCTCAGGCGCTTTCCGACGGGCGGGCGGTAAACCGCCGCCCATTCGTCAAGCAGGGCATCGGGCCTGGAGAGAAGTAGCCCTTCATCCGCTACTTCAGCCCACTCCCGGTCCAGCAAATTGCTGCGCACGTTGCTGACATGGCCCACGCTGACGGCGCTGGCGTCGGCAAGTTCGATCACTCGCCATGTCCGGCTTGGGTCGCGGAGCAGGACGCGTAGTACCTGCGCCGACTTCGGCGTGAACAGCGACTTGAGTTCGCGGCGCTCGCTGTCTGGCTTGGTCGCAACTTGGCGCTCGATGTAGATGCCATCAAAGGACAAGTAGGCATTGCCCTCCAGGTCGATGAAGCCGACACCTTCCTCGCGGCAGAGTGCTTGTGCATTTGGCGACAGGTAGGGGGCGATGAAGACCGGAATGGCACCTTCCGCGTTTCGTTCCACGAAGTGCTTCAACTGAAAAAGCGCTGCCCGCACGTACCGTGGTTGCCCACTGGACTTCACTTCACAAACCAGTAGTCGGTCCTGGCCTGCCGCCTTGAGATGTACGAGAACATCGACTCCCTCATCGGCTGCGTGGAGTTGAGGTTCAACACTCAGCCGCGTGATGGCGGGTACCTGCTCAAGCAGGCTTTGCAGCGCTTCAACGGCGCGTGATTCGATGCTTTTCACTAGCTTGGCCTATTTCAGCATTTGCTGAAAGTATCAATTTTAGTGAAATAGTCAATTCTATTTCAGTAAAATGCAATGTTTCAGCAAATGCTGAAAGTGGTATATAGACTGAAATAGCACCTAGCTGCAGACCTCAGCGAGCTGGCGGTTTGATATGTATCGCTGGGGATATTTCGGGAATTAGTGATAAAATTCAAGAAATTCAGTGGGTTGTGCAAAAAATGAAAATCGCCAGCTGGAACGTCAATTCGCTCAATGTCCGCCTGCCGCACCTGGAACAGTGGCTGGCCGACTTTGCCCCCGACGTGGTCGGCATCCAGGAAACCAAGCTGGAGGACCACAAGTTCCCCGATACGCGGCTGCTGGAACTGGGCTACCGCAACGTGTTCGCCGGGCAGAAGACCTATAACGGCGTGGCGCTGCTGTCGCGGCACCCGATCGAAGACGTGCAGATCGGCATCCCGGGCTTCGAGGACGAGCAGAAGCGGGTGATCGCCGGCACCATCAATGGCGTGCGCATCATCAATCTGTATGTGGTCAACGGCCAGGACGTGGGCACCGACAAGTACGCCTACAAGTTGCGCTGGCTGGAGGCCGTACACGCCTGGGTGGCGGCCGAGTTGCAGAAGCATCCGCAGTTGGTGGTGATGGGCGATTTCAACATCGCGCCGGATGACCGTGACGTCTACGACCCGGCGGTGTGGAACGGTGACCACATCCTCACCTCCACTGCCGAGCGCGGCGCGCTGCAGAAGCTGCTGGATCTGGGCCTGCACGACGCCTTCCGCCTGCACAACGATGCCGCGGGCATCTTCAGCTGGTGGGATTACCGTGCGGCTGGTTTCCGTCGTGACCTCGGTCTGCGCATCGACCTGACCCTGGTTTCCGATGCGCTCAAGCCGCGCGCTGTCGCCTCCGGCATCGACCGCGAGCCGCGCACCTGGGAGCGCCCCAGCGATCACGCACCTGCCTGGGTGCAGCTGGCGCAGGGCTGAAACAACAAAGCCCGGCTGTTGCCAGCCGGGCTTTGGTCGAATCGGCGCCAGAACGGTTAACGCACGCTTTTGCGTGTGAACAGATTGACGATGGCCAGCAGTACCACCGCGCCGACCAGTGACAACAGGAATGAGCGCAGCGTAATTGCACCATTGATGCTGCCGCCGCTGAAGAAGAAGCCGGCGATCATGGCGCCGATGATGCCCACCACGATGTTCAGAATGATGCCCTGCTGCGCATCGCGGCGCATGATGATGCTGGCTAGCCAACCCACGACGCCACCAATAATCAACCAGATGATGATGCCCATGCGCGAACCTCCCTGCCGTGAAGCACCCCGAAAGGTGCGGTGGCGACAGTCAACGCGCAGTGGCGTTAAGAACATGTTTGTCCGGGCAGGAACCTGTTCACCATGAGCCCAAAGGCAAGCCATTGGCAGTTTGGTCCGGTGGACGTGTGGCTGTTGCCGCATACCCCGGGCACCCGCGGTGAGCCGCAGGCCCGCGAGTTGCTGGCCGGTGTTTTCGACACCACGCCAGAGGCCTTGCCGCTGACCCGCGATGAGCGCAGCCGGCCCTGGCTGATCGGTGAGCTGGCGCATTACGGCACCGGCTGGAGCCATAGCGGCGGCCATCTGCTGGTGGCGCTGGGCGAGGGCGCACGCCTGGGCGTGGACCTGGAGCGGCAGCGGCCACGCAAGCAGATGCGCGAGGTGATCCGTCGTTTCTTCCACCCGGAGGAGATTGCCTGGCTGGATGCGCTGGATGACAGCGGCTGCGAGCAGTGGTTTTTCCGCGTCTGGTGCGCCAAGGAGGCGATGCTGAAGGCGCACGGGCACGGCATTTCGTTCGGGCTGGAGAAGCTGCGCTTCGCGCCGGATACGGCTGGGGCCTTGCAGCTGGTGTGGTGTGATCCGGGCCTGGGCGACGCGACCCGTTGGCATCTATATGAGTGGCAGGCGACGGAGGATTTCCGCGCTGCACTGGCCTGGTATCCGCTGTAGCTTTTGCCCCCTCCCTTTGGGGGCCCCCACGGGCCGGGCCGGGCGGGGGGGGGTTGGTCACCCCCATCAGCAGAACCCCCAGGCGGGCCCCCCGGGGGGTGGCGTTGGTCAATGCCGGGGCGC
>NZ_JBRRCU010000091.1:0-13345 GCF_056759195.1 Stenotrophomonas sp. STEN083
ATCCTTGGGGGTGGCCCCCCCCCCCCAACAACGGGGGCCCCGCGGGGGGGGGCCCCCGCCGCTCCTACAAAAAAGACAAAGGGCCGGCAATGCCGGCCCTTTCAGGTCAGGTTCTCGGCCGGGGATGCCGGCCGATCTAACGCTTACCAGTTGTCCGAACCCGGCACGTGGTGGGCCTTGGCGTTGCGGCGCATCAGCAGATTCAGCCACTCCACCAGGATCGAGAAACCCATCGCCGCATAGATGTAGGGCTTGGGCACGTGCACGTCCAGACCATCCAGCACCAGTACCGCACCCACCATCAGGATGAAGGCCAGCGCCAGCAGCTTCACGGTCGGATTGGCATCGATGAAACGGCCCAGCGGGTTGGCCGCCAGCAGCATCACAGCTACCGACAACAGCACCGCACAGACCATCACCGGGACGTGCGAGGCGATGCCGACGGCGGTGATCACCGAGTCCAGTGAGAACACGATGTCGATCACCGCGATCTGTGCGATCACCATGCCGAACGACGAGGCCACCTTGGTCGTGGTCGGGTCTTCGTCTTCGCCACCGGTAACCAGCTCACGGATTTCCTTGCCGCCCTTGTAGAGCAGGAACAGGCCACCCACGATCAGTACGAGGTCGCGGATGGAGATACCCATGCCGGCCACGTTGAACAGGTTCTGCTCCATGTGTGCCAGGTAAGCCAGCGAGATCAGCAGCAGGATGCGGGTGATGCAGGCCACCGCGATACCGACGCGACGTGCCAGCGGGCGCTTCTCTTCGGGCAGGCGCCCGACCGCGATGGAGATGAATACCAGGTTGTCGATGCCGAGCACGATTTCCAGTGCGCTGAGCATGAACAGGGTGACCCATACGTTCGGATCGGCTAGAAACTCAAGAGACATGCGAACAATCCTTCAATAAAACCAATGCGTCAGCGCCACCCGGCGGCTGACTTGTCAAAAAATGCGCGGCAGCAGAATCAGGCCCCAGCACAGCAGCACGTTCATCATCAGCACGAAGACCGCCGCCGAGCCCATGTCCTTGGCGCGGCCAGCCAGCACGTGGTACTCCGGGCCGTAGCGCTCGATCACCGCCTCGATGGCCGAGTTGGCCAACTCCATGGCGATCACCAGCAACATCGAGCCGATCATCAAGACCTGCTCCACCGGGCTCTGGCCCAACCAGAACGCCAGCGGTGCCAGCACCACGAACAGACAGACTTCCAACCGGAACGAGGACTCATGCATCCAAGCGGCGCAAAGCCCCTGCCAGGACCACTTGGCGGCCTTGAGGATGCGCCCCGGGCCACGCGGCATATGCCCGATCTGGTCAGCCATGCGACACCTTGCCAGCTGCCGCAGCGCGGCCGACCAACACCTTGCAGGCTGAACAACTGCTCATGGGAATGACACCGGTAGCGTGAGAATAGCCGCCAATTTTGCCACATCTGGCCATTGCTTACCGGCGGCGACGCAGAACCCCACCTCAGCGATACAGCAGGGTCGCAGTGGTGCCCTGCCCTTCACGACTGTCCAGCTCGATACGCCAGCCGCAGCGCTCACACAGGCGGCGCACGATCGGCAGGCCCAGGCCGACGCCCAGCTGACGACCGCCGTCGGCGCGGTAGAAGGGCTCGAAGATCCGCGCCAGCGCCTCACTGCTCATCCCGATACCGGTATCGCGAACGACCACCTGGCCCGGCATCACCCGCACCTCGACCTCGCCAACGTCGGTGTACAGGCAGGCATTGCGGAGCAGATTGGCCACTACCACGTGCATCACCCGCGGCGGTGCCATCAGCATCTGGCTGCCTTCCACCAGCACCCGCAGCTGCACCGGCTTGCCCTGCAACAGCTCTTCAACGTTGGCGGCCTCGTAGCGCACCACTTCACCGACATCGAACAGCTCCGACTGCGGCTCCACATCCACCTCGCGGGCCAGCAGCAGGAAGGCATCGATCACCGCCTCCATGTCGCGGCCGGCACGCTGGATGCGCTGCAGGCTACGCTGCAGGCGCGGGGTCAGCCCGGAATCGGCCAAGGCCATGTCGCTGGCCATGCGGATGACGGTCAGCGGCGTACGCAGCTCATGGCTGGCATCACGGGTGAAGTTGCGCTCACGTGCCACGTGATCGGCAACCTTGCCCGCCATGTCATGCAGGGCCAGCGCCAATTGCCTGGTCTCGCCTTGCACCTCAGGCGGCAAGCGCTCCGGCGCCAGCTCATTGGCATCGGGGTGGCGCGGATCCCACAGCGATACCCTTCGAGCCAGCCAGCTCACCGGCGCCACCAGCTGCGATGAGGCCCGATAGGTCAGCCACGACGCCGCGTGGATGGCCAGCAGGATCAACAACACCCCCGCCCATACGGCCGCGCGGTACGCGGGCGAACGCTGGAACACCAGATACAGCCGCCCCTCCGGGTGCTGGTCCACCAGCACCAGCTGATCGGAAGACTCCAGCTCATGGAACCCCGGTGCCAGTGGGCGCAGCTGCCCGGGCACTGCAGCGTCCGGCTGCCCGGCAGGCTGCAGATAGCCACGGATGCGCAGCGTATTGGGCGGGGCCATATCCGGCACCTGCGCGCTCTGCTGCCAGTAGTACTGCGCCTCGCTCTGCAGGACTGCATTGATCAGGCCGTACTTGACCACCAGCGCCATCAGATAGCCACCAAGCAACACTGCCAGGCTTGCCAGCAGCGCCTGCAGGATGAATGCCATTCTGATCTTCCGCGGTAACCCGTACGACATGCGCCCCCCTCGAAGCCGGCGTGATTATAGGGACTGGACTGGCGCCGCCGCAGAATTACCTGACATGAAAAAACCGCCGCGACTCATGTTCTGCGGCGGTTCTTCAAAACACAGGTGCCAGTACACGCCCCCTGCAGATCAGCCCATGGACTGACCGATGTCGGCAATCCGGTAACCCGCACTCTGCACGGTATGCAGCAAGGGACGGTCAAACGGCTTGTCGATGATCTTGCGCAGGTTGTACAGATGGCTGCGCAAAGTATCCGAATCAGGCAGGCCATTGCCCCATATCTCGCGCTCGATCTCCTGGCGGGTCACCACACGCGGTGATTCGCGCATCAGGATGGTGAGCAGGCGCAGGCCGATCGGCGACAGTTGCAGCTCGCTGCCGGCACGGGTAGCACGCATGCTGACCGGGTCCAGCACCAGATCTGCGACCTTCAGCACTTCAGCACCCACCTGGCGGCGCTCGCGGCGAATCAGCGCACGCAGGCGTGCTTCCAGCTCCTGGATCGCGAACGGTTTGGTCAGGTAGTCATCAGCGCCATAACCAAGCCCGGTGAGCTTGTCGTCCAGCGTGTCGCGTGCGGTCAGCATCAGCACCGGCGTGGACTTGCGTGCTTCGTTACGCAGGCGGCGGCACACCTCGATGCCGTCCAAGCGCGGCAGCATCAGATCGAGCACCACTACGTCGTAACTGTTCTCAGCGGCCAACCGGTAGCCGTCCAGGCCATCGGCTGCGTAGTCCACTTCGAAACCCTTGCCTTCCAGATATTCGCCAATCATCTCGGAGATATTGCGGTTGTCTTCGACAACCAATACAAGTCCGGATGATTCCTTGGTCTGTCGCATGGAGCCTCCTTAGTCTTCAGCTTTGTGAAAGATGCCGCACTCCTGGTGGATTTCGCGTGAAGACGCCTTTGCACATCTTTGGTATCACCTGAAACTTATTCAACGCAGACAAGGGTTTGCCCATCCGCGCCCTATGCTATCGACCCACCTTGATGAAACTGGATATGGCCGCCCCGTCCTTTACTGCCTATCTCTACCCGGTACTGTTGCTGGTTGCCAGCAACGTATTCATGACCATCGCATGGTATGGCCATCTGAAGTTCAAGACCGCCCCGTTGATGACGGTGATCCTGGTCAGCTGGGGCATCGCCTTTTTCGAGTACTGCCTGCAGGTGCCGGGCAACCGCATGGGCAGCGCGGTGTATTCGGCGCCGCAGCTCAAGGGCATGCAGGAAGTGATTACCTTGGTGGTGTTCGCGGTGTTTTCCGCCACCTACCTGGGGCAACCACTGAAGTGGAATCATTGGGCTGCGTTCGCCTTGATCCTGCTGGCCGCCCTGCTGATGTTCAAGGAATAAGCCCAGAGCATGTAGGCCTGATGGATGTTGGAGCGGCGTCAGCCGCGAAGCTGGCGTCAATCCAATCGCAGCCATACCTGTGACCTGATGGACCATCAGCTTCGCGGCTGAAGCCGCTCCTACAACCGTACAGCCGCTCTTGCGCCGAAGGCAAGGGAGCGGCCCTGCTCTGCTCCCTCTCCTTGGCGAAGCCAAGGGGAGGGCTGGGGAGAGGTCAGCTTTTGGCCCTTGATGTTGCAGTAGCTTCGCGGCTGATGCCGCTCCCACAAGATCAAAAAAGCCCGGCACGGCCAACTTACTTGGCCGCTTCCACATATTTGGCAAACACCGCATCGATCTTGCCTGTATCCAGCGCCGAGCCACCCTGGATTTCCTCGGCCTGCTGGAACAGCGGCATGATCATCGCCATGCCATCAAGCTTGGTCTTCAGGTGCACGCCCGGTGCCTTGCCGAGGAAGCCATCCCAGCGCTGGCGCACCTGCGCCCAGAACGGTGCAGTGGCAGCCCAGTAATCGCGTGCAGGCTTGAAGTCCACTTCGGTGGTCTTGATGTAGTCGTTGAAACCGAACTCGCGCGCGATCTCTACCTGACTGCCGTCCGCATTGCGCTGCACCTTGGTGTTGAACTGTTCGTGGGTCCAGCCGTTCGGGGTAAGCGTGTGCTGATTCACCACCGCCAGCGCGTTGTAGTCGCTGCGCTTGGTGTATTCGCGACGTGGCAACGGCCGCCAGCTCAGGTCACTGGTCCAGGTCGGCACATTGTTGTTGTAGCTCCAGCGCCCGGTACCGCAGTAGCGCGGTGCGTCGCTGACTTCGTAGACACACTGCGTCCATGCACCTTGATTCTGCGCCGTCGGAATGGCGCGCACCGTCCAGGTCTGGTCGGCGGTGAACTCAAAGCGCTGCGGTGCTTCGTAGACCCAGTCCTGGCGCCAGTGCTTGGTGACGTGGCCGCTCTTGGAGTCCACCAGCAGGTGCTGCAGCACGATACGCTGCGGCGTGTCTTCAACCACGATCACCACTTCGTCACCACCGCTGCGCATCGCCGACGCACGTTCGTAACCGGGCTTGAGCAGCACGGTTTCATCGAAGGCGAAGTCCACCGTGTACTCACCCTGCATCTTCAGGATGCTGTCGTGGTCACGGGCGATATCGGCAGTGGCGGCGCTGGCAGCGGTGCTGACGAAAAACAGCAGCGGCAGGCTGGCGGAAAGCAGTTTCATGGGTTTTCCTTGTGCGAATGGAAGGGATGGCCATCCGTGGCCACGATGCGCTCCTTCGCCGGCTCCTGGAGGAACCGCTAACGTTGTTGCTTACCAGGACACCGAGACGCTGGCCGAAACGGTGCGACCCGGGTTGCTGAAGCGATCGATCACGGTGCTGCTGCCAGCCAGCGTCGAGGTGATGCCGGACCAGTCGATGTAGTTGCGATCGGTCAGGTTGAACACGCCGACGTTGAACTTGGCACCCGGCGCGAACTCCCAGTGCGCCATCAGGTCCATCACCCCATAACCGGCCGGGCGGTACGCCGTGGCTACGGCGACGCGGTCCTTGCGGCGGGCAAAGGTGCCAGCCAGTTCAACGCCCCAATCGTCGCGGTCGTACATCAGGCCGACAGTGCCACGCAGTGGGTCCACCGAGTCCAGCGGCGTATCGGCGGTACGGTTCTGTCCATGCGCCCATGCCACCGCGCTGCGCAGGCCCCAGCCCTTCAGCGCATCACTGACCTGGCCGAAATCGACACCAGCCTTCAGCTCGGCACCATAGATGCGGGCATCAGCGATGTTCTGCGACTGGAACACCATCAGACCCTGTGCATTGACGCCGACATAGCGCTGCGATTCGATGAAGTCGCGGTAGTCGTTCCAGTAGCCGCTGACGCTCATGTAAGCGACCGGGCTGACATAGCGCACACCCAGCTCCACCCCATTGCTGGTTTCCGGCTTCAGGTCCGGATTGGGGATGGCGGTGTAATTAAAGGTCAGATTGGTGAAGCCAAGATTGACATCGTTGTACGGCGGCGAACGGAAGCCATGCGCGTAGCCGGCGAACACCGACCACTGATCATCGAAGCGCCACACCACGCCCAGCTTCGGCGACACGCTGGTCTTGGTCAGCGAGGCCACCGCCATGTTCGGGTTGTCTTCCCTGAAGATCGTGTCCAGTTCGGGCTTGAGCCGGTAATGGTCAACGCGCAGGCCCGGCACCACCGACAGGCGGCCATCGACCAGGCGCATTTCATCCTGCACGTAGAGGCCGAGTTCGGTGGTCTTGCTGATCGGGAAATCACGCACCGGGAAGTTGTCAGGCGAGATGTTGGAGCTGATCGTGCCGTTGGCCAGCACCTGGTAGCCATCACGCTTCTGGCGGATGTCGGTCTGCGCACCATCGAAGCCCCAGGTCAGCGCGTGCTCGACCGAACCGGTCTGCAAGGCCTTGTTGAACTGCAACTGCGCGCCATACACCAGTTGGTCGAAATGGAAGGCGCGATGACGGCGGCTGCCATTGGTACGGCCTTCGTTGGTGACCTGCTTGGTTTCGCTGTTCTGGCGGTAGATCTGCCAGTTCATGCTGTCGGCGAAGGCTGCGTCCAGCGCATCCATTTCATGGGCGAACGACAGCCGCGTGCGGTTCTGGGTGTCGTGCGCGGTCATATCGGTGGTGGTGCGCGATGCGGCTACCGGGTGCTTGTTGTTGACCGCAGAAAACACGTCGGTATCGGTACTGTCCTCGGTGCCTTCAACGGTCAGGCGGAAGCGCTGGCTTTCATCCGGCGCATAGACCAGCTTGGCCAGCACGCTGCGGCCATCGCGTTCCTGCGGATTCGGCGCGGTGCGGGTGTAGTCCATGCTGCGCACATCACCCTTGTTGCCAGTCTCCTGACCCTGGTGATGATTGACGTTGACCATGCCGCTCCAATGTTCACCGCCCCAAGCAGCAGTTGCACCAGCCAGCAGGCCCTTCCACTCACCGTCATAGCCAAACTTCAGGCCGACATGGCTGTCCTTGCCATCCTTCAGGTAGTCCGCCGGGTCCTTGGTGACGAAGGCCACCACGCCACCGAGTGCATCGGAGCCGTACAGCGAGCTGGCCGGGCCGCGCACGATTTCCACGCGCTTGAGCGTTTCCAGATCGGTGAAGTTGCGGTTGCTGTTGGCGAAGCTGCCGATACTGAAGCTCTTCGGCATGGCGATGCCGTCGGTCTGGATCAGCACGCGGTTGGCATCAAGGCCGCGGATGCGGAAGCCACCCAGGCCGAAACGGGTCGCGCTGCGGGTGACCGACACGCCCGGCTCATAGCGCACCAGGTCGGCGATGTCGTTGGCCAACTGCTTGTCCAGCTGCTCGCGGTCGATCACGTCAACCGTGGCAGCGACATCACTGAGTGCACGCTCGGTACGGGTGGCGGTGACCTGGACGCGGTCGAATTCATGGGCGACGGGCAAGGCCACGTTTTCTGCATGCGCGGGCGATAGCACCGCCCACAGGGCAGCAGTCAAGACAGTTGGACGGATCATGGAGGCCTGGAATCGTGGAGTGAACAAAACCCCTGACAGACAGCCCGGTTGCCGGAGCAACCAGACTGCAGTCAAGGGGGGAGAGAGCTGTGCGTTCCTGGAAGCCAAGCGCGCCAACGCTGGCTGTGGCGAACGCGGCCGTGCAGCGACTTATTTGGTGAGGATCAGCTTGTCGTTGCTGGTGTGCCGCAGGCGATAGAACTTATCGCCATGCTGGATCACGATCTCGCGTTGGCCCTTGAGCAGGGCGCCGCTATCGACAACGCCATCGACCGGCAACAACTGGACCGGGCGCTGCGGCAGGTGGAGGGTGCGGGGGCGAAGCATAACGGGCTGGGCCGACATCATCATGATTCCGTGCTGGGGACGGAGTTGATGATAATGATTCTCAATAACGATGCAAGAACTATTTACAACAACTTCGCAATCCGCTGCCAAACCCTGCCGGACAAGGCTATTCGCTCCACCTGTAGTGCCGAGCCATGCTCGGCAGAGGCTCTACCGGCACACCGTCCCGGCTGAAAGGCCGTAGTGCCAGGCCATGTTGGGCAGGGCTCCACCGGGGCACCCCGCTCCGCTTGTGGGAGCGGCGTAAGCCGCGAAGCGTGCAGTGCTGAAACCATCAGCCGGCCTGAAATCTGTTGGCCCCCTGTTTTGGCGGCTTACGCCGCTCCCACAAATCCGACAACCACGGGACTGAAAGCCTGCTGACAAGGCGCTGCCGAGCATGGCTCGGCACTACTTCCGCGCTCTCAGGCGAAGATCGCCTCGATCTGCTGCCAGGCGCCCTCTTCCACCCGCGCCAGCACGTCCAGCGCGCGCAGGTTCTCTTCCAGCTGCGACACCCGGCTCGCACCCAGGATCACGCTGGACACCTGCGGGTTGCGCAGACACCAGGCAATAGCCAGCTGCGCCGGCGATTCGCCCAGCTGCGCTGCCAAGGCAGTGAAACGCCGCACCTTGCCCAGCCGATCATCGCCCGGCTCGCCCAGCACCGATGCCTGCAGCCAGCCCAGCGAGGACTGGCCCAGACGCGAATCATCGGCAATCCCATCGTTGTACTTGCCGGTCAGCAGGCCCGAGGCCAGCGGCGACCAGATCGTGGTGCCCAAACCGGCATCGGCATACAACGGTGCGTATTCCTGCTCCACACGGGCGCGGTGCAGCAGGTTGTACTGCGGCTGCTCCATGCTCGGGGCGTACAGATTGTGAGCGCGGGCGAAGGCCACGGCATCGGCAATCTGCGCGCCAGACCACTCCGAGGTA
Organism: Stenotrophomonas sp. STEN083; assembly: GCF_056759195.1. Taxonomy (NCBI): domain Bacteria; kingdom Pseudomonadati; phylum Pseudomonadota; class Gammaproteobacteria; order Lysobacterales; family Lysobacteraceae; genus Stenotrophomonas; species Stenotrophomonas sp. STEN083. Next base: position 8,893 of record NZ_JBRRCU010000091.1, read on the forward strand.
CCCCAGTACAGCACCTTGCCCTGGCGGATCAGGGTGTCCATCGCCAGCACGGTTTCGCTGATCGGCGTCTCCGCATCCGGGCGGTGGCAGTAATACAGGTCCAGATAGTCCACCCGCAGGCGCTTGAGCGCTGCGTGGCAGGCATCGGTGACGTGCTTGCGCGACAGCCCGCGCTGGGTCGGTGCCGGTTCCTCGGCCGAGCCGAAGAACACCTTGGACGACACGCAATAGCCATCGCGCGGCAGCCGCAGGTCGGCGATGACATCGCCCATCACCTCCTCCGCGCGACCCTTGGCATAGCCCTCGGCGTTGTCGAAGAAGTTGACCCCGTTGTCCCAGGCCGCGGCGATCAGGTTGCGCGACTCGTCGCGCCCGATCTGGCTGCCAAAGGTTACCCAGGCACCAAACGACAAGGCGGACAGCTGCAGGCCGGACGACCCGAGACGACGGTATTGCATGGCTGGCTCCAACTTAAGACGGTGCGCAGGATTCGCGCAGACAGGCCGCCAGTGTAACCCTGACTGCGCATCTGGCAGGTCCGCAGACCTTGCCGATACCGGCGCAATCCCAGCAAATGCCTGCTTATGCCGGAGATATTCTTGCCCGGCATCAGCCGCTGCTCTAGGCTTGCGTCTTTTGCGGGCTCGCCCGGGGATTACTCATGTTCGAAGGTTTGGGCAGAATCGGCTTCGGCCTGTTCGGCCTGGCGGTGCTTTTGGGCATCACCTGGCTGTTTTCCAATAACAAGAAAGCCGTTGACTGGAAGCTGGTTGCTACCGGCATCACCCTGCAGATCGCTTTTGCGGCGCTGGTGCTGCTGGTTCCGGGTGGTCGCGACGTGTTCGACTGGCTGGGCAAGGGCTTCGTCAAGATCCTGAGCTTCGTCAATGAAGGTTCCAACTTCATTTTCGGCAGCCTGATGGACATCCCCAAATATGGCTTCATCTTCGCCTTCCAGGTGCTGCCGACCATCATCTTCTTCTCGGCGCTGATGGGCGTGATGTACCACCTGGGCGTGATGCAGGCCATCGTGCGGGTCATGGCTGCGGCCATCACCAAGGTGATGCGCGTGTCCGGCGCGGAAACCACCAGCGTCTGCGCCAGCGTCTTCATCGGCCAGACCGAAGCGCCGCTGACCGTGCGCCCGTATATCTCCAAGATGACCCAGTCCGAGCTGATCACCATGATGATCGGCGGCATGGCGCATATCGCTGGCGGCGTGTTGGCTGCTTACGTCGGCATGCTCGGCGGCGGCGATCCGGCCTCGCAGGCCTTCTACGCCAAGCATCTGCTGGCCGCCTCGATCATGGCCGCGCCGGCCACGCTGGTCGTCGCCAAGCTGCTGGTACCGGAAACCGGTACCCCGCTGACCCGCGGCACGGTCAAGATGGAAGTGGAGAAGACCTCTTCCAACATCATCGACGCCGCCGCTGGCGGTGCCGCTGACGGCCTGCGCCTTGCGCTGAATATCGGCGCGATGCTGCTGGCCTTCATCGCCCTGATCGCCCTGCTCAACGCGCCGCTGACCTGGATCGGTGACATCACCGGCCTGGCCGCCGCCATCGGCAAGCCAACCAATCTGGCTACCATCTTCGGCTACGTGCTGGCTCCGATCGCCTGGGTGATCGGCACGCCGTGGGCTGACGCCACCACTGTCGGTTCGCTGATTGGCCAGAAGGTCGTGATCAACGAATTTGTCGCCTACATGGACCTGTCGCAGATCATCCAAGGCAACGTTCCGGGCACCACCTTGAGTGAAGAAGGCCGCCTGATCGCCACCTACGCCCTGTGCGGTTTCGCCAACTTCAGCTCGATCGCCATCCAGATTGGTGGCATTGGCGGGCTGGCCCCGGACCGTCGCCAGGATCTGGCAAAGTTCGGCCTGCGTGCAGTCCTGGGCGGCACCATTGCCACCTTGATGACCGCCACCATTGCCGGCGTGCTGACCCACTTCAGTTGATTCAATCCAGCTGATCCGGCCCGGCCGCTGCAAAGCGGCCGAGTCAGATGGCCAAGCCATCGCAGCTGCTGTTTCATCGCCACCTTAGAGACAAAGATTCCATGAGTTCTGTAGTCGTTGCCGGTTCCTTCAATGTCGATCACGTCTGGCGCTGCGATACCCTGCCCGCGCCTGGAGCGACCATCGCTGGCCGTTACAGCACAGGTCCCGGCGGCAAGGGCTTCAACCAGGCCGTCGCCGCCCGCCGCGCCGGTGCCGACACCAGCTTTGTCTGCGCACTCGGTGCTGACGCTGGCGGCGACCTCGCCCGCCAGTTGGCCAGTGCCGACGGCATCGCGCTGGTGGCCGAAGCCACCACCGAACCAACCGGTACCGCTGGCATCTACGTCGACGGCCGCGGCCGCAACTCGATCGTGATTGGCGCCGGTGCCAATGCCTCGCTGAGCACCGACTTCGTCGCCGCCAACGCCACCCTGATCGGTAGCGCCAAGGTCCTGCTGGCCCAGCTCGAGTCGCCGGTGGAAACCATCGAAGCGGCGCTGGCGCAGGCCCGCGAGGCCGGCGTACTGACCATGCTCAACGCCGCGCCAGCCAATGCCCCATCCACCATCAGCCTGCTCAAGCTGGCCGACGTGCTGACCCCGAACGAAACCGAGTTTGCCGCCCTGCTCAGCCGCCATGTCGGCGAACGCATCGAGGCCGATGACGTGGCAGCGCTGGACGGCGCCAGCCTGCACGCCCTGTGCCGCAAGCTGTCCGGCAACACTGTGGTGGTGACACTGGGTGCGGTCGGCGTATTTGTCTCGCACGATGAAGACAAGCTGCGCAGTGACAGCCAGCCGTACTACCGCGTGCCGGCCGAGTCGGTACAGGTGGTCGACACCACCGGTGCCGGTGATGCCTTCAACGGCGCGCTCGCCGCCTCGCTGGCAGCAGCACCGGAATCTTCGTTCATCAAGCATGTGCGTTTCGCCAACCAGTACGCCGCCCGTTCCACCGAGAGCGAAGGTGCCGCACTGGCAATGCCGCGGATGACGCCGGCCGACGTCTGATCGGTCTCATGTAGAGCGCAGCCATGCTGCGCCGGGGTTCAACCGGAAACCGATGTGAAGGGATGTGGGAGCGGCGTAAGCCGCGAAGCAGATGATGCCGGTCGGCACTGTGGCTTCGCGACTTACGCCGCTCCCACAACTTATTCGCTCTCCCTTCGCCGCAGGCAAGCTGAGATTTGGAAAGGGTGCTGCTGGTTTTGCCAGCTTCGCGGCTTACGCCGCTCCCACATCCCCATATCTCCACACAGCGCGGGTTGCGACCCGCCGCCTTACAATACCCCCATGCAGATAGGCCCCTACACCATTGCACCCAACGTGGTGCTCGCGCCCATGGCCGGCGTTACCGACAAGCCATTCCGCCAGTTGTGCAAACGGCTGGGTGCGGGTCTGGCTGCCTCGGAAATGACCATCAGCGACCCGCGCTTCTGGACCACCCGCAAGTCCATCCATCGTATGGACCACGCCGGCGAACCGGCACCGATCAGCGTGCAGATCGCCGGCACCGAGCCACAGCAATTGGCCGAGGCGGCGCGCTACAACGTCGACCACGGCGCGCAGATCATCGACATCAACATGGGCTGCCCGGCCAAGAAGGTCTGCAATGCCTGGGCGGGTTCGGCGCTGATGCGCGACGAAGCCTTGGTCGCGCGCATTCTTGAATCAGTAGTCAACGCGGTCGACGTGCCGGTCACGCTGAAGATTCGTACTGGCTGGTGCGCGGAAGTGCGCAACGCCCCGACCATCGCCCGTATCGCCGAAGACAGCGGCATCGCCGCGCTGGCCATCCATGGCCGCACCCGCGATCAGCATTACACCGGCGTGGCCGAGTACGAGACCATCGCCGCAATCAAGGCGATGCTGAAGATCCCAGTGCTGGCCAATGGCGATGTGGATTCACCGCGCAAAGCCGAGCAGGTGCTCAAGCTCACTGGCGCCGATGCGGTGATGGTGGGCCGCGCCGCACAGGGCCGGCCGTGGATCTTCCGCGAGATAGCCCATTACCTGGCTACAGGCGAGGAACTGCCGCCACCCTCGGTGGAAGAAGTACGCGACATTCTGCTCGGCCATTTGACCGACCTGCACGCCTTTTACGGCGAGCCACAGGGTGTGCGCATCGCCCGCAAGCATCTGGGCTGGTATGCGAAGGATCGCCCGGAGAATGCCGCCTTCCGTGCGGTGGTCAACGCTGCGGAGACCGCCGACGCGCAGATCCAGCTGACCCGTGATTATTTTGATGCACTGGTAGCCCGCGAAGCAGCGTAAGTGTAGAGCCGAGCCGTGCTCGGCTGGTGCGTTACAGGCAATCTGCCCGATCATGAATGAGGCCCTTGTAGAGCCGAGATCCTATGTTCGCGGTCAAGCCTGCTGGAAGCAGGCTTGACCTACTCTCAGCATGGTCGGATCGAAATCCCGGCCGCTCTTGAGAACACCCCACGCGATT
>NZ_JBRRCU010000092.1:0-13072 GCF_056759195.1 Stenotrophomonas sp. STEN083
ATGCTCGGCAGGGCTGTACTAGTAGAGCCTCTGCCGAGCATGGCTCGGCACTACAGGTTCGCCTTTTGATCCGGCTGGTACAACGCCCGCGCATTGGCAATCACCCGGCGCATCTGCGCGCGATCGGTATGCCGCGATATCGCCTGCGCGCCGAGCACGATGGCCTGCTCACGCAGCGGTGCCGGCACGTCGTAATGCACGCCGCTGGGGCGGTTCTGGAAGGCCCTGCGTGGAATCCCGAGCTGCTGCGCCAGCGCATGCAGCTCGGGCAAGGTGTCGGCCATCAGATGCGCCCAGCGCTCGCCGCGCCAGGGGTGTACTGCATCGTCGATATAGACCGTCACGTTCGGCCCTGGACTCAGGCCTTGGACTTGTCGTCGTCAGCCGGGACTTCTTCGGCAACCGCGATGGTCTCTTCCGCGACGTCTTCGACAGCGACTTCGGTGGCTTCTTCGCCTTCGATGCCTTCGAACTCGGACACCAGACCAGCCAGGTAATCGTCGGCGGTCTTGCCTTCGTCGGCGGCCAGGTCGTCGATCATCTGCTGCAGTGCTGCGGAGTACTCCAGGGTGACCTTGCGGCCTTCCTTCTCCTGCACGTTGGCCAGGTGCTTGAGCATGGCCAGCATCGGCACCGGGTTGTCGGCATTGCCCATGGTCTGGCCGCCGATGGCCAGCAGCCACTCATTGCCCTGCAGGCCGATGGCGGCCACGACCTGGCCTTCTTCGTTGACCAGGACGGCGTGGTTCTGCACCGGCTGCTGGGCGTTCAGACGCGAGAACGGGCGGCGCGGGGCCTGCTTCTTGCGCTTGTCGCGCTTGGCTTTGGAGAGCTTGGACATGAGGTTCGGCTAATAGGAAAACGACGCCCATTGTAGGCGCAGCGGGCCCCTGCTGCCGGAACAGGGCTCAGCCGGGGCCGTCACTGACGCTGTCAGCCGGAGCCGCTGCGGCCGCCGCCGGGACGATGGTGGCCACCGGCACCGGCAGGCTGTCGGCCTGGTTCAGTGCCGCCGCTTCGGCTTCCTGGCTCATCACCACGATGCTGATGCGGCGGTTGATCGGGTTCTGCGGGTTGCTCTTGTCGAACAGCACCGAGGACGCCAATCCGACTACCCGCGCCACCTTGGCCGGATCCATGCCGCCTTCCAGCAGCGCACGCCGCGCGGCATTGGCGCGGTCTGCACTCAGTTCCCAGTTGCCGTAGCCGACCTGGGTGGAATAGGCGGTGGTGTCGGTATGGCCGGTGAGGCTGATGTGGTTGGGCACCTGGTTGATGTAGCGCGACAGCTCCACCAGGATCGTCTGCGTATACGGCATCAACCGCGCGCTGCCGAGGTCGAACATCGGCCGGTTCTGCTTGTCCACGATCTGGATGCGCAGGCCTTCCGGGGTGATGTCGAGCAGCAGCTGGTCCTTGAACGGCTCCAGCGCCTGGCTCTTGCTGATCGCTTCCTGCAGCTCCTGCTTCAGTGCTTCCAACCGCTGTTTGTCGCGCTCGCGCTCCTGTACCGGCGTGGGCACCGCTTCCTGCTGGTTCTGGAAGGGATCATTGCTGTTGCCGCGCGACACATCGGTGGCGCCACCGAGCTTGATCATCGAGGTGCTGGCACCGCCAGGGCCGGCCATGCCCGGAGCAGGCGTACTGCTGGTGCCACTCAAGGGGCTGGGGTTGCGGAAGTACTCGGAAATCGCCGCGCGCTCGGGCTTGGTGGTGGCGGCCATCAGCCACAGCACCATGAAGAACGCCATCATCGCGGTGACGAAGTCGGCGTAGGCCACCTTCCACGAACCGCCGTGGTGGCCGCCGCCCTGGACTTTCTTCACCCGGCGTACGATCACCGTGGGTTTGGTCTCGGTCATGGCGCGCGCCTTACTTGATCGACTTCAGGTGCTGCTCGAAATCACTGAAGCCCGGGCGCAGTGCCGAGGGCACGGTCTTGCGGGCGAACTCCAGCGCGATCTTCGGGTTGTAGCCACGCAGGCAAGCCAGCAGCGCGGTCTTCACCGATTCGTAGATGCGCGCGTCCTGCTCGGCGCGTGCTTCCAGCGCCGCTGCCAGCGGGCCGACGAAGCCATAACCCAGCAGGATGCCGAGGAAGGTGCCGACCAGTGCGCCGGCCACGTGCGCGCCTACTTCCTTGATGTCGCCACCGATCGAGCCCATGGTGATGACGATGCCCAGCACCGCGGCGACGATGCCGAAGCCGGGCAGGCCATCGGCGACCTTGTTGAGCACGTGGGCCGGTTCCATCGCCTCGTGGTGGTGCTTTTCCAGCTCCAGTTCGAGCAACGGCTCCAGCTCATGTGGCTCGATGTTGGAGCCGATCATCAGTCGCAGGCAGTCGGTGATGAAGTCCAGCAGATGGTGGTCGGCCAGCACTTTCGGGTAGTTGGCGAACACCGCGCTGTCGTGCGGGTTCTCGACGTGCTCTTCCAGCGCCATGAAGCCTTCGCGGCGGGCCTTGTTGAGCAGTTCATAGAGCAGGCTGAGCACGTCCAGGTAGTCCTGCTGCTTGTACTGCGGGCCCTTGAACACGCTGAGCGTGGCCCGCAAGGTCTGCTTGACGGTCTTGAGCGGGGTGGCGATCAGGAACGCGCCGAATGAGGCGCCACCGATGATCACCAGCTCGTAGGGCTGCCACAGCGCGCCCAGACGTCCGTGCGCACCGACGTAGCCGCCCAGGACAGCGAAAATGACAACGAGCAGGCCAACGATGATAAGCATGGGGGCAGACAAGGGGAGGGGATATCCCGTTGTCGGCCGTCAGCGGAAAATCTGTAGCGCCGGGCGGCTCCTGTAGTGCCGAGCCATGCTCGGCTGGGGCTTTACCAGGAAAGCGGCCTTTGTAGAGCCGAGCCATGCTCGGCTGAGGCCCTACTAGTGATGCTTATACCGAGCATGGCTCGGCACTACAGGTGGTGCGCTTGCTTACGCTGCTGGCTCTGCCTCGGCACCACCACGCTGCAGCGGGTCCGGGTACGGCTGGCCGTTCTCGACAAAGCCCAGCGATACCGAGTTCAGGCAATGCCGTTCAAAGGTCGGCGGCGGGCCATCCGGGAATACGTGGCCGAGATGGCTGCCGCAGCGTGCGCAGACGATCTCGGTGCGGATCATGCCGTGGCTGATGTCGCGGATCTCGCGCACATGCGCCGGATCGAACGGGGCGAAGAAGCTCGGCCAGCCAGTGCCCGAGTCGAACTTGGTGCTGGAACGGAACAGCGGCAGCGCACACAGGCGGCAGCAGTACACGCCGTCACGCTTGTTATCCAGGAACACGCCGCAGAACGGCGCCTCGGTGCCGTGATGCAGCAGCACTCGCTGTTCCTCGCTGCTGAGCCCGGCGATCAGGGCATCACGTTCGGCGGTGCTGGGAGGGGTTAGATCGAAGGCGGTCATGGCGCTGCATCCGTGGGACAGATATCAATGGTAGGGGCGGGCAGGGGCCAGTCCAAGCGCGCATTCATGGCGGCGCAAGCTGTGCCGGCGCATGCTCATGGCATGCAAGTACGGGAGGTGCCGATGAAACGGATGACGTATCTGACGCTGGCAGTGCTGGCGATCGTGCCGTTGTTCGCACAGGCGCAATTGCAGCCGCCACCGTCACCCACCGCAACGCGTCCGGTGACGCTGCCACCGCCGTCGCGGCCGCCGGTAACGGTTCCCTCCGACCAGCGCCAGGACGATGTGCGGCCGTTGCCGCCACGGCCGGTCACCAAGCCCAAACCGACACCGAAGGTGAAGCCGATCAGCCAGCCAGCGCAGCCCGTGCGGCCGATCTATGACAGCAAGGGTCAGCCGGCGCCGCATATGCACCAGACCAGCCCAGGTCGGGTATTGGATACCCGTACCAATCGCTATTACGACACCGTGCCCAGTGGTCTGGGTCAGCAGGTAGTACCTCCGCCTGCCGGCACGCGCTGACCCTGTAGTGCCGAGCCATGCTCGGCAGAGGCGTCACCGATAGGGCGTCGTTGTAGTGCCGAGCCATGCTCGGCAGGAGGCATTCCAAGCCAAAGCCAAAACCAAAAGCGACCCCTCCCCAGCCCTCCCCTTGGCCTGCGGCCAAAGGGAGGGGGCGTAGCGCCGAGCAATGCTCGGTAATGGGGCATCAACGGTAGAGCCTCTGCCGAGCATGGCTCGGCACTACTCGGCTATGGGCAGGCACAGGGTCTCTTTTACTTCTTCCATCACGATGTAGCTCTTGGATTCGCGGACGTGCGGCAGGGTCAACAAGGTGCTGCCAAGCAGCTTTCGGTAGGAGGCCATTTCATTGATGCGCGCTTTCAGCAGATAGTCGAAATCACCGGACATCAAATGGCATTCCAGTACGTTGGGCAGCTTCAGCGCCGCGCGCCGGAACTCCTCGAAAATGTCGCCGGATTTGTAGGCCAGGCTGATTTCCACGAACACCAGCAGGCTGGCTTTGACCGAGGCGGGGTCCAGCCGCGCGTAGTAGCCGGTGATCACGCCTTCGCGCTCCAGCCGGCGCACGCGCTCGGTGCAGGGCGTGGTCGACAGCCCGACACGCTCACCCAGCTCGGTGAAGGAGATCCGTCCCTCCTGCTGCAGGATGCGCAGGATCTTGCGGTCGATCTTGTCCAGTTCGCGGCTGCGGGTGGCCATGGCGGCTCTGCTTATGATGAACGAAACAGGAAATTACCCTGATCAGGCATATCAATACAGCTAAAAACACTGGTTGACCCTGAATATACTGCGCGGTTCCTAGCCCCTGCCGTCCCGTGCGCAGGGAATGATGTGGTCCGGAGAATGAAAATGCGCGTTCTGGTGCTCGGCAGCGGTGTGATCGGCACGACCAGTGCCTGGTATCTACGGCAGGCCGGTTTTGAGGTCACCGTGGTGGATCGGCAGTCGGCGCCGGCGCTGGAAACCAGCTTTGCCAATGCCGGCCAGCTGTCCTTCGGCTACACCTCGCCATGGGCGGCACCGGGAGTGCCGTTCAAGGCGATCAAGTGGCTGTTCGAGGAACATGCGCCGCTGGCGATCCGTCCCACCGCCGACATCGCCCAGTACCGCTGGTTGTGGCAGATGCTGCGCAACTGCACCTCGGCCCGCTATGCGGTCAACAAGGCGCGCATGGTGCGAGTGTCCGACTACAGCCGCGATTGCATCAACGAGCTGCGCGCCGCCACCGGCATCGACTACGAAGGTCGCCAGCTGGGCACCACCCAGTTGTTCCGCACCCAGCAGCAGCTGGACGCCGCCGCGCAGGACATCGAGGTGTTGCGCGAGTACGGCGTGCCCTACGAAGTGCTGGACCGCCAGGGCATCGCCCGGGTTGAGCCGGCGCTGGCCGGCAAGACCGAGATGCTGGTTGGCGCGCTGCGGCTGCCCGAGGACCAGACCGGCGACTGCCAGCTGTTCACCACCAAGCTGGCGGCACTGGCCGAAACCGCAGGCGTCGAATTCCGCTTCGACCAGGACATCGCTTCGATCCGGGCCGATGGCGACCGCATCACCGGCGTGCGCATCAACGGCAAGCTGGAAACTGCCGATCATTACGTGCTCGCGCTGGGCAGCTACTCGCCGCAGCTCCTGGCTCCGCTGGGCATGCAGCTGCCGGTGTATCCGCTGAAGGGCTACTCGCTGACCCTGCCAATCACCAATGCGGCGATGGCACCGAACTCGACCATCCTCGACGAGAGCTACAAGATCGCCATCACCCGCTTCGAGGACCGTATCCGCGTTGGCGGCATGGCCGAAGTGGCCGGCTTCGATCTGTCGCTGGAACCGCGTCGTCGCGCCACGCTGGAGAAGGTGGTCAAGGACCTGTACCCGGACGGCGGCGATCTGTCGCAGGCCAGCTTCTGGACCGGCCTGCGCCCGGCCACGCCGGACGGCACCCCGGTGATCGGCGCGACGCCTTATCGCAACCTGTTCCTCAATACCGGCCACGGCACCCTGGGCTGGACCATGGCGGCTGGCTCCGGCCGCTACCTGGCCGATCTGATGAGCGGCAAGAAGCCGCAGATCAGCACCGAAGGCCTGGATATCTTCCGCTACGGCAAGGGTCAGCACTGATGCGTCCGGCACAGGCACTGATCGACCTGGACGCACTGCGCCACAACTACCGACTGGCCCGCCAGCTCGGCGGTGGCAAGGCGCTGGCGATCATCAAGGCTGACGCTTACGGCCACGGTGCGGTGAACTGCGCACGCGCGCTGCAGGACGAGGCCGATGGCTTCGGCGTGGCCTGCATCGAAGAAGCGCTGGAGCTGCGTCAGGCGGGTATACGTGGCCCGATCCTGCTGATGGAAGGCTTCTTCGACGCGGCCGAACTGCCGCTGATCGTCGAGCATGACTTCTGGGTGGTAGTGGCCACGTCGTGGCAGCTGGAGGCGGTGGAGGCATTCAAGACCGACGCCACGCTGCGCATCTGGTTGAAGCTGGACAGTGGCATGCACCGGCTGGGTCTTTCGCCGGAAGAGTTCCGCGATGCGCACGCACGCCTGAGCGCACTGCCGCAGGTCGGCCCGCTGGTGTTGATGACCCATCTGGCACGTGCCGATGAACTGGACAGCAACCGCACCGGCGAACAGCTCGATGTTTTCGTCCGTGCGACCGAAGGTTTGGCAGGTGAAACCAGCCTGTGCAATTCGCCTGCCTTGTTGGGCTGGCCGGATGTGCGCAGTGACTGGGTCCGTCCGGGCTTGATGTTGTACGGCGCAGATCCCTTGTATCCGCAGCCCAGCCCGCATGCTGCGCAGCTGCGACCGGTGATGACCCTGCAGTCGCGGGTGATCGCGGTGCGCGAACTTGCCGTCGGCGAGCCGCTGGGTTACGGCGCACGTTTTGTTGCTGAAAAGCCAACGCGTGTTGGCGTGGTTGCGATGGGTTACGCCGATGGCTATCCGCAGTTCGCACCCAATGGCACGCCGGTGTTGATTGATGGCGTGCCGGGGCGTTTGATTGGCCGTGTATCGATGGACATGCTGACCGTGGACCTGACCGATCACCCGCAGGCCGCACGTGGCAGCATCGTCCAGTTGTGGGGCAATGCACCGACCATCTCGGAGTTGGCACCGCGCTGCAATACCAGCGCCTATCGCTTGCCATGCAGCCTCAAGCGCACACCGCGGGTGTATTTGTCGGCGTGATGCTTTTACTCCCTCCCTTGCGCCGAAGGCGGAGGGGAGGGTTGGGGAGGGGTTGGTTCTTTGCTGATGTGGTGCCGGTAAAGCTCCTGCCGAGCATGGCTCGGCACTACAGAAACAGAAAGGGCCGCAATGCGGCCCTTTCTGTTCTCAATCTACGTGTTGCACATCACAGCCCGGCAGTGCTTCGATCGCTCTGCAGCTCGCGGCGTACCCAATCATTGAGCAGACGCTTTTCATAACGCAGCGGGTCGGTGTTGTTGGGCAGGCTGCTGTTGAGCAGGTAGCCGGTGTCGGCCAGCTTGCGCTCGCCCTGATCGATGACCTGGCCATTGGCGTCGGTCAGGGTGAACTGCAACTCGATTCGCGGCGGGTAGATGTCGCGCATGATGCGCACATCGTCCATACGCGGCCCATGCCACGGCTCGTAGTCACCAGCGCGCTTGATGTCGGTGATGGTCACCTCCAGCTTCTGCCCTTCAGGCAGCTGCTTGCTGGCCTGCTTGCGCAGGTGTTCGGCCAGATCCTCCACCCAGTCGCCACGCTGGGCATCCCAGCGGTTGCGGCTGTAGCGCAGCTCGGTGAACTGGGCCGGGTCGGTCCATTGCACCTGCACCGGGCCTTCGGCAGGCAGGGCACGCGGCGCTTGCGGATCGGAAACAGTGCGCGGCTTGGCATCGGCACCGCCAGCAGCCAGCAGGCAGGCCAGGACAAGTCCGGTAGCGGTCAGGGATTTCATGACGTACTCCTGGAGGACTTTGATGATGGCAGTGTGAGGCCGACACCCCTACGCTGCAATGAACTCGGTGCCAGTTCGCAGCAGCGGATTGCGCGATGGTTCATCATCACAAGGTGTGGATGGATTCTCGCCCAGACTGGCGGGCAGCTATCTTCCTCTTTGCCGCATTTTTCACCTCTCAGACGATGCCTGCCCCCAAACCGGACTCACACCTGTCATTGCTGTCTCTGGATGAAGAGGATCTGGAAAGCTCCAGCCTCTATCGGGAGGTATTCAATGCGGTGGCCAGTGGTTTCTGCGTGATCGAGCTGGTGTTTGAACACGGCGTCGCGGTGGATTTCATCTACCGCAAGGTCAATGCCGGCTTCCAGAAGGTCACCGGGCTGAGCAATGTCACCGGTCGGCGCGCCAGTGAGGTGGTGCCGGCGATGGAGGCGGACTGGTTCCAGGCCTTTGGGCGGGTGGTCAGCGAGGGCCGGATCAGCCAGTTCGAACGTCAGGTGTCGGAACCGTCGCGCTGGTATTCGGTGGAGGCCGTACGCATCGGCAAGCCAGACAAACACCAGGTAGCGGTGTTTCTGTTTGATATCTCCGCGCGCAAGCGGATTGAAACGGAACTGGCCGAAAGCGAGGCGCGTTTCAGTGCATTGGCCGATGGCTTGCCGATGCCGGTCTGGGTGGTGGATGACCTGGGTCAGCTGCGCTTCGTCAATACCGCGTTCTTCACTTTCTTCGGTTTGCCGGCTGATCAGGATCTGGGGCAGGACCCCTGGCAGCGCTTTCTGCATCCGGACGAACGTGCATCGTTCGAATACGAATTACAGGCTGCCTTGAACGGCCGCACCGAGCTGCACGCCAATACCCGCGTGCGCCGCCACGATGGGCAATGGCGGTGGTTGGAAATGAACGCAGTGCCGCGTTTCTCTGCCGATGGCCGCTTCATCGGCCTGGCGGGCAACAGCCCGGATATCACCGAGCGCCGTGAAATTGAAATGGCGCGCGAAGACCTGCTCACCGCCGAACGTGTAGCGCGCAACGCCGCCGAAGGCATGGCGCGGATGAAGGATGAGTTCCTCGCCACCTTGTCGCACGAGCTGCGCACACCATTGACCACGGTGCTGGGCTGGAGCGAGTTGCTGCTGCAGCGAATGGAAGCCGATCACCCGATGCGGCGCGGCATGGAAGTGATCGCCAGCAGTGCGATGACGCAGAAGAACCTGATGTCAGACATGCTCGACCTGAGCAGCATGTTGCTGGGCAAGGTGCAGCTGGAAGTAGAAGTGCTGGATCTGTCCGAGCAGCTGCGCGAAGCGGTGCGGGCGCAGGAGCTGGTGGCCGAAGGCAAGGCGCAGACGGTTGCGCTGGAGCTGCCGGAGCTGCCGCAGCCGGTGCTCGGCGATGCCACCCGCTTGCAGCAGATCCTCGGCAATCTATTGTCCAACGCGATCAAGTTCACGCCGGTCGAGGGGCGGATCGAGATCAGCCTTCGGCACGAAGCCGGCCATCTGGTGGTGCAGATCAAGGACGATGGTGACGGCATCGCGGCGGAATTCCTGGAACACCTGTTCAGCCGTTTCAGTCAGGCCGACAGCACTACCACCCGCCGCCACGGTGGTCTGGGGCTGGGCCTGGCCATCGTCCAACAGCTGACCGAATTGCACGGTGGCACGGTGTCCGCGGCAAGCGAGGGGCCGGGGCATGGCGCCACCTTCCTTCTGCGCCTGCCCGAGTTTCAAGCGCAGAAGGCGGCGAATCGCCCGCGCCGGCGCGTACAGCGCGGCCGCATCGGCGAGCAGGTGCTGGTGCCCAACGCCTTGCAGGGCCTGCGCGTGCTGGCGGTGGAAGACCAGGTCGACATGCTGGGCTACATCCGCCGCCTGCTGGAGGAGCAGGGGGCGACGGTAGTCACCGCGGGTACTGCCGCCGAAGCGCTGGAGTTGTTGGACCTGCGCGGACATACCGCGTTCGACGTGCTGATCAGCGATATCGGCATGCCGGGGATGGATGGCTACGGCCTGATCCACACCTTGCGCGAGACCTTGGGCGTCGGCGGCGATGAGTTGCCGGCGGTGGCGGTGACCGCGCTGGCCCGTGCCGATGACCGGCGGCGCGCGTTTTCCTCTGGTTTCCAGGGGCACCTGGCCAAGCCGTACAGTGTGGCGCAGCTGATTTCAGCGATCCGCGACGCCCGCTTGCCGCGCTGAAATCTTTGCACGGATTTCACGCGGAAAAACGGTACTGTGACGGCGTTCACCCATGGACGCCGCCATGCCCCTGTACGCGCCCCATGTCTACTCCGACCCGATGTTGATCGCATCGCTGGAGGCCTTGCTTGGCGAGTTGCCGGAGCAGGCCCGGGTCATGCTGGTTCTGAAGGATGGCAGTCGCGTGGCTGGCACCGTGACCGAACAGCCGACGTTGCAGCACTTCGCCGACCACAACGAGGAGCCCGGGGTGAACGCGACGGTGCGCCTGGAAGATCTGCTGCGGGCCTGTCAGCAGCATGTGGTTTGGCTGGACAGCGTGTTGCAGGTGTTGCATCTGCCGGCTGCCGAGCCCTGACGCGGTCCCTCGCCAGAACCCATTCAGCTGCGCGGAGCCGGTGGCAGCGGCCGGCCCGGTAGAATGGCCGGCCCTGCTAGACGAATTACCGGCATGCCTGCTCCGCACGACGCTCCGTTGGAAACCCTGTTCCTCCCGTTCTCCAAGGCTGGTCTGCGCTGGCCGCAGGGACCGGTCCTGTTCCTGCGTGCGCAAGACGGCTGGTCGCTGCGCGACCATGCCGATGCCTCGCAGCTGGTCTGTTCGCAGAGCTTCCGCCCGTTCGCCGACGCCCTGCAGCGCAGCGGCTGGGAAGTGCGCGATGAACAGGCGCTGGAACAGTCAGAAGAGCGCTACGCGCTGGTGCTGGTGCTGCCGCCGCGGCAGCGCGATGAAGCCCGCGCGCTGTTCGCGCAGGCCCTGAGCAAGCTGGCGCCGGGCGGCATCATCCTGGCCTGCCAGTCCAACAACGAAGGCGCCCGCTCCGGCGAAAGCGACCTGCAGCAGCTGGCTGGGCTGGGCGGCACGCTGACCAAGAACCACTGCCGCGCGTACTGGTCGGTGCCGGCCGAGGGCAAGCACGACGAGGCGCTGCACAAGCGCTGGGCCGCGCTGGATGCGCCGCGCAAGATCGTTGACGGCCGCTTTCTGAGCCGCCCCGGCGTGTTTGCCTGGGACCGCATCGATCCGGCGTCCGCCCTGCTGGTGGAACAGTTGCCGACGGATCTGGCTGGTCGTGGCGCCGATCTTGGCGCGGGCTGGGGTTACCTGTCGTCTGAAGTACTGGCGCGCTGCCCCAAGGTCACCGCGCTGGACCTGTACGAAGCCGAGGCGCGCGCGCTGGCGCTGGCCCGCCACAACCTGGCTGATGTGGGCGAGCGGGTGAAGCTGGATTTCCGCTGGCAGGATGTCACCGCCGGTATTGATGGCCGCTACGATTTCATTGTTTCCAACCCGCCGTTCCACACCCCGGCGCGCGAAGACCGGCCTGACATCGGCCGCCGCTTCATCGCCGTGGCGGCGCAGTCGCTGCGTCCGGGCGGGCAGTTGTTCATGGTCGCCAACCGCCATCTGCCCTACGAGCAGATCCTCACCGAGAGCTTCGGTGAAGTGCGGGTGGCCGCCGAGCGCGATGGCTTCAAGGTCATCGTCGGCACCCGGGGCCGCGCATGAAGCTGGTCAAGCACATCGCCAACCTTGGTTACGGCAGCCGCAAGCAGGTGCAGCAGATGTTCCGCGAAGGCCGCGTCACCGACGCGCAGGGCGATGTGCTGTATGCCGACGACAAGGTCGAGCACGACAACATCCGCATCGACGACGAAGTACTGGACCCGCCGCCGGGCCTGATCCTGATGCTGCATAAGCCGGCCGGTTACACCTGTTCCACCAAGGATCACGGCCGCTTGATCTATGAGCTGCTGCCTGAGCGCTTCCGCGACCGCGACCCGGTGCTGTCCAGCGTGGGTCGTCTCGATCGCGATACCTCGGGCATGTTGCTGATGACCGATGACGGTCAGCTGCTGCACCGCATCGTGTCGCCGAAGTCTAAGCTGGACAAGGTTTACGAAGCGCAGCTGGCGGAAGACCTGAGCGGCAACGAGACCGCTCAGTTCGCCAGCGGCGCGCTGCTGCTGGAGTCGGACGACAAACCCTTGCTGCCGGCCGAGCTTGACATGCTGGGCCCGCGCGCGGCGCGACTAACCTTGCACGAAGGTCGTTACCACCAGGTGCGGCGCATGTTCGCCGCAGTGGGCAACCACGTGCAGGCACTGCACCGTTCGCGTATCGGCGGCCTGGGTCTGGGCGATCTGCCTGAAGGCCAATGGCGTCAGCTGGATGCTGCCGATCTGGCCGTGCTGTTCGGAGAGCAGGTCTGATGGAGTTGCTGGCTCGCCCGCAGGCGCTGG
The DNA here is from genome assembly GCF_056759195.1 of Stenotrophomonas sp. STEN083. Taxonomy (NCBI): domain Bacteria; kingdom Pseudomonadati; phylum Pseudomonadota; class Gammaproteobacteria; order Lysobacterales; family Lysobacteraceae; genus Stenotrophomonas; species Stenotrophomonas sp. STEN083. The sequence continues at coordinate 12,303 of NZ_JBRRCU010000092.1, forward strand.
TGTTCGACATGGACGGGCTGATGCTGGACAGCGAGCGTGCGCTGATGGGCTGCCTGGAACAGACCGCGCAGGAGCATGGTTATGCCTTGCCGCGCCCGCTGCTGCTGTCCCTGATCGGCTCTTCCGATGCCACCACCCGGCAGAAGCTGGCCGACGTGCTGGGCATGGAGCGTACCGACGCATTGCTGGCCGATTCCTATGCACGCTACGCCAACATCGTCGATGCCGGCGTGCCGCTGCGGCCGGGCATCATCGAGTTGCTGGAGGTGCTGTGCGAGCACGACATCCCGCGCGCGGTGGCCACCGCCACCCGTTCGCCGCTGGCCCAGCGCAAGCTGGAGGCAGCCGGGCTGCTGCAGTATTTTCAGTTCGTTGCCACCAGCAGTGATGTGGCCCATTCCAAACCGGCCCCGGATATCTATCTGCACGCGGCGCGTGGATTGGGCATCGCTCCGGAACATTGCCTGGCATTGGAAGATTCCCCAACCGGCGTGCGCGCCGCCTTGGCCGCTGGCATGACCACCATCCAGATTCCGGACCTGCTGGAACCGGACGAAGAAGTGCGCGGCTACGGCCACCACATCACCGCCTCGCTGCACGACGTACGCGAGCTGCTGCAGCAATGGCTACCGGTAAACGCAGCCTAGGCCTCACCTGTAGTGGGGGGGGGGGGCGGGCGGGGCGGGGGAGTCGCCCAGAGGCACACGCCCGGGGGGGCGGCGGCCCGAGGTGGGACGGCACAAAACAGACGAACCCCCCCCCCCCCCACC
>NZ_JBRRCU010000093.1:0-13060 GCF_056759195.1 Stenotrophomonas sp. STEN083
GCTTTGACGTGTTGGGGTTGGGTCTTTACCCGTTATGGGGGGGGCCGTTAGAATCGCCCCTATGTGGTTTTTTTAAAATCTGCGAGTTTCGCGGCTGATGCCGCTCCCACATTGGTGATGGCTTGCCGGGAAAGCTCCTGCCGAGCATGGCTCGGCACTACATTTTTAGCTCAGCCGTTTTCCTGCAGCGCCAGCTGCATGTCGCGCTGGCGTCGCTTGTCGGCGCGGGCCGAGATCCACCAACCCAGCACCGCTACCGTCGATACCGCCAGCACCATCAGCGTAGCCAGGGCGTTGATCTTCGGGCTCACGCCCATGCGCACCGAGGCGAAGATCTTCATCGGCAAGGTGGTCGAGCTGGGGCCGGCGACGAAGCTGGCAATCACCACGTCATCCAGCGACAAGGTGAACGCCAACAGCCAGCCAGACAGCAGTGCCGGGGCGATGATCGGCAAGGTGATCAGGAAGAACACCTTCAACCGGTTCGCGCCCAGGTCCATCGCCGCTTCCTCCAGCGAACGGTCCAGCTCCTGCAGGCGCGAGGACACCACCACGGTCACGAAGGAGATGGTGAAGGTGACATGCGCGATCCAGATCGCCACCACGCCCTTGGACGGCAGCCCAAACAGGCCACCCATCGATACCAGCATCAGCAGGATCGACAGGCCGATGATCACTTCCGGCATCACCAGCGGCGCGGTCACCAGCGCACCGAAGATGGTCTTGCTGGGGAAGCGCTTGAAGCGGGTCATCGCCATCGCCGCCATGGTGCCGATCACCATCGATGCACTCGCCGTCCAGAATGCGATCTTGATGCTGATCCAGGCCGCCTGCAGCAACTGACGGTCGCGGAACAACTCGCCGTACCACTGCGTGGAGAAGCCCGCCCATACCGTCGCCAGACGTGATGAGTTGAACGAGTACACCATCAACAACAGGATTGGCAGGTACAGGAAGGCGAAGCCGAGCAGCAGGATGCTCCAACCCAACCAGGAACTACGCCGGGTCATGCTCATGCCAGCTTCCCTTCCAGCTCACGCTGCTGCGAACGGTTGAAGATGATGATGGGGATCAGCAGCAACAGCAGCATCACGATCGCCACCGCCGAAGCCAGCGGCCAGTCGCGGTTATTGAAGAACTCGCCCCACAGCACGCGGCCGATCATCAAGGTATCCGGGCCACCGAGCATTTCCGGGATCACGAACTCACCCACCGCCGGGATCATCACCAGCATGCAGCCGGCGATGATGCCGCTGCGCGACAGCGGCAAGGTGATGCGCAGGAAGGCCTGCCAAGGCTTGGCGCCGAGGTCGTAGGCTGCCTCCAGCAAACGGTTGTCGAGCTTGACCAGGTTGGCGTACAGCGGCAGCACCATGAACGGCAGATAGCAGTAGACGATGCCGACGTAGGCCGCGAACGGGGTGTAGAGCATGCGTATCGGCTCGTCGATCACGCCGATGCTCATCAAGGTTCGATTGATCAGGCCATTGCTGTCGAGGATGCCGATCCAGGCATAGACGCGGATCAGGAACGAGGTCCACGACGGCAGCACCACCAGCATCATCGCGATATTGCGCGCGGACGGCGACATGCGCGAGATCACGTAGGCCATCGGGTAGCCGATCAACAAGGTCAACAATGTGGAAATCACCGCGATCTTGATCGAACTCAGGTACGCCACTATGTACTGGCTGTCGGTGAACAGCGCGGTGTAGTTGCCGAGGTTGAGATTGACCGTGAACGCGCTGTCCACGTATTCCACGATGGAGGTGTACGGCGGCATCGCCACCGCCATCTTGGCGAAGGAGATCTTCAGCACGATCAGGAACGGAATCGCGAAGAACAGCAGCAGCCACAGGTAGGGCACGCCGATCACACCCGCGCGCGCACCCGGCAGCCAACGCCGCCAACCGCTGGTGAGTGGGCTGGTCGCGCTCATGAGGTCAGCACCACGCCGTCGTTGTCGTCCCAAGACACCCAGACTTCATCATTCCAGGTGATGCCGTCGCTGTCCCAGCGCTTCATGTTGGCGAAGTTGGACAGGATCTTGGCGCCGCTGGGCAGGCGTACGTGGTAGACCGAATGGCTGCCGAAATAGGCGATGTCCTCGACCACGCCAAACGCCTTGTTGGTGTCACCTTCCGGCTCTTCCTTGGCGATATGCACCTTCTCCGGGCGCAGCGCGAAGGCCACCGGCTGGCCTTCGTAACCGGTGATGCCGTGGCCGACGTAGATCGGCGCAGGGAAGTCGGCGGTGCGCACGGTAACGTATTCGGGCAGATCCTCATCGATCACGCCTTCGAAGGAATTCACCGAGCCGATGAAGCCGGCGACGAAGCGGTTGGCCGGCTGCTCGTAGATATCGTCCGGCTTGCCGATCTGCTGGATCCAACCCTGGTCCATCACCGCGATGCGGGTGGCCATGGTCATGGCTTCTTCCTGGTCATGGGTGACCATCACGCAGGTGACGCCAAGCTGCTCGATGATGTTGACCAGTTCGAGCTGCATCTTCGAGCGCAGCTTCTTGTCCAGCGCGCCCATCGGCTCGTCCAGCAACAGCAACTTCGGGCTCTTGGCCAGCGATCGGGCCAGCGCCACACGCTGCTGCTGGCCGCCGGACAGCTGGTGCGGCTTGCGCTTGCCCAGCTTCTGCAGCTGCACCAGCTCCAGCATCTCGCCAACACGGCGTGCGATGGCATCCTTGGCCATGCCGTCCTGCTTGAGGCCGAAGGCGATGTTCTGCTCCACCGTCATATGCGGGAACAGCGCATAGGACTGGAACATCATGTTGATCGGCCGCTCGTACGGCGGCAGCGCAGTGATTGGCTGGCCGTCGAGCAGGATCGCGCCCTTGGTCGGGGTTTCAAAGCCGGCCAGGCAACGCAACAGGGTGGATTTGCCGCTGCCCGAACCGCCCAGCAGGGCGAAGATCTCGCCTTTGCGCACATCCAGGTTGACGTCATCGACGGCGACGAAGCCATCGAATTCCTTGCGCAGATCACGGATGGACAAGTAGCCGGGCTCGCTGTTCAAAGCGGTGGCCTCTGGCTTGGCGTCAACGGGCATGTAGGGCTCCGGAAGCGGGCAGATGAACAAACGCACGTAGTGTAGCCCCCTGATTTTGCTGGCGACACCGCCAGCTGTGGCGGTTCGCGCTCCCCTCCCCTTTGGCACAGCCCAGGGGGAGGTTGTGAGGGGGGGCTTTTGCTGTTGCTCCTGGAGCTGCAAAGGCCCATGCCTGAGCTGCAAAGCCCCTTCCCGACCCTCCCCTTGGCTGCGCCAAAGGGAGCGAGCCAAGCCCCGCAGCCTGCAAATACCTATGTAGTGCCGAGCCATGCTCGGCAGGGCCGCTGCAGGAGCGGCGTAAGACGCGAAGCTCATAGTGCGTGCACGCGCCAAGAGCTTACCCCTCCCCAGCCCTCCCCTTGGCTGCGCCAAAGGGAGGGGGAAAAGCCCTGCGTTGCCCTCCCCAGTGGCAACCGGCAGCCCCAAACGCCACAAACAACAACGCCTCCCTGCAAGAGGGAGGCGTTGCAAAGATTCAGCCGCTAAACCTGTCTGAAATCAACGACCGGTCTTAACCTCGGTCCACAGGCGGGTGTACAGCTTGTCCGTCTCCGGGGTGTTGATCGCATAGGTGAACATCTTGGCCGCAACGTCTTCGGCCGGGTATATGGTCTTGTCGTCGCGGATGGCCGGGTCAACCAGCGAGGTCGCCGACTTCACCGGGTTGGCGTAGTGGGTCACGTTGGTGTTCTTGGCCGCTACCTCCGGCTCCAGCAGGTAGTTGATGAAGGCATAGGCATTGCCCGGGTGCTTGGCGTCCTTGGGGATGGCCAGCATGTCGAACCACTGCGGTGCGCCTTCCTTCGGGATGGAATACGCAACTTCCACACCGTTCTTGGCCTCTTCGGCACGGTCGCGGGCCTGGATGATGTCGCCCGACCAGCCCACCACCAGGCAGGTGCTGCCATTGGCCAGCGAGCCTACGTACTGCGAGGAGTGGAAGTTCTGCACGTAGGGGCGGATCGACTTGAGCAGATCAGCCGCCTTCTGCAGCACGGCCGGGTCGGCGCTGTGCGGGTCTTCGCCCAGGTAGTGCAGGGCCACCGGGATCATGTCGGCCGGGGTGTCCAGCAGGGTCACGCCGCAATCCTTCATCTTGGCGATGTTTTCCGGCTTGAACACCAGGTCCCAGCTGTTGGCGATGTCGGCACTGCCGCCGAAACGCTCTTTCAGCTTGGCCACGTTGTAGCCGATGCCGGTGCTGCCCATCATGTAGGGCACGCCGTACTGGTTGCCCGGATCCTGGCCGGCGATGCGCTGCATCACCGCCGGGTCGAGGTTGGCCAGGTTCGGGATCTTGCTCTTGTCCAGCGGCAGGAACACCCCGGCCTGGATCTGACGGCCGAAGAAGTTCAGCGTCGGCACCACGATGTCGTAGCCGCTGTCGCCGGTCAGCAACTTGGTCTCGACCATCTCGTCACTGTCGAACACGTCGTAGGTGACCTTGATGCCGGTCGACTTCTCGAAGTTCGGGATGGTGTCCTCGGCGATGTAGTCCGAGTAGTTGTAGACGTTGAGGACCTTGGCCTCGCCGCCTTCGGCGGGCTTGGCGCCCTCTTCCTTGCCGCCGCAGGCAGCGAGCAGGGAGATGGCGACACCAACGGTGAGAATGCGCAGATTCATGGGTTCTCCAGTGTGATCCGGGAGCGGTATGGGGGACCGGCCAAGCCGGGAAGTGGGCATATTGTCCCATCTGCGGCGGCTTCGTGTGTAGAAGATGGGTGTAAGGCTTGTGGGAGCGGCGTGAGCCGCGAAGCCACTGGAGCAACAGCCAGAACAGAGCTTACCCCTCCCCAACCCTCCCCTTTGCTGCGCAAACGGGAGGGAGGCAAGCCTCGCGGTCAAACATTCAACAGCAGGAACTCACGCTCCCAGGAGCTGATCACGCGGAAGAAAGTTTCATATTCCTTGCGCTTGACCGAGACATAGGCGCGGCAGAAACGGCGCCCCAACAGCTCCTGCAGGGCATCGCAGCCCTCCAGCGCATCCAGCGACTCGCCCAGTGAGCGCGGCAGTTCGTAGCCCAGCTCCTTGGCGTTACCGCTGATAGGAGTGGTAGGCGTCAGCTTCTCACGGATGCCGAGCAGGCCACAGGCCAGCGTGGCAGCCATCGCCAGATAGGGATTGGCGTCGGAACCGGCAAAGCGGCTTTCAACGCGGTTGTTTTCCAGCGTATCCATCGGCACGCGCAGACCGCAGGTGCGGTTGTCGAAACCCCACTCCACATTGCTCGGCGACACCTCGCCAAACACCAGCCGGCGATAGGAATTCACGTTCGGGGCGAAGAAACCCATCGCTGCCGGCACGTACTTCTGCAGGCCAGCCAGGTAATTGTCGAAGGTTTCGCTGTATTCGCCTTCGGCGTGACCGGCAAACACATTACGACCATCGGCAATGCGCACCAGGCTCTGGTGGATATGCATGGCACTGCCGGGTTCGGTCTCCATCGGCTTGGCCAGGAAAGTGGCGTAAATGCCGTGACGCAACGCGGCCTCGCGCATGGTCCGCTTGAACAGGAACACCTGATCGGCCAACGACATCGCACCGTCGTGGGTGAAGTTGACTTCCAGCTGCGCGGCGCCGGATTCGTGGATCAAGGTATCCACGTCCAGCTTCATCGCATCGCAGTAGTCGTACATCAGGTCGAGGATGGGATCGAATTCATTGACCGCGTCGATCGAATACGACTGTCGCGCGGTCTCCGGGCGACCAGAGCGCCCGGCGGGCGGCAGCAGCGGGAAATCCGGGTCGGTGTTCTTCTGCACCAGGAAGAACTCCACTTCCGGCGCCACCACCGGCTTCAGTCCAAGCTCCTCGTACGCAGCCAGTACCCGCCGCAATACATTGCGCGGTGCCAGCTCATGCGGCTGCCCGCTCTTGGTATAGCAGTCGTGGATGATCTGCGCGGTCGGATCAGTCGCCCACGGCACCATTCGCACGGTGTCCGGGTCCGGCCGCAGGATCATGTCCGCGTCGGCCGGTGAGGTCAGCTCGTAGTAATCATCCGGGTAATCGCCGGTCACCGTGGTAGCGAAAATGCCCTCGGGCAGGCGCGTGCCGTAATCGTGTGAAAACTTGTCGGCCGGAATGATCTTGCCGCGCGCGTTACCGGTGATGTCCGGCACCAGGCATTCGACCTCGGTGATGTGCCGCTCCTTGAGCCAGCGCAGCAGCAGGCTTTCTTCCTGGACGGCGGTGGCGGTTTTACGGCTGCGGGTGCGGGGGCGCGAAGTCATGGGGAACCAACTTGTTTGTGTAACCGATAGCGGCGACAGGCCTCGCCGAAGGCTTGGAAAATGCCCAGATAGAACGGATTTTCGGTGACCCGCCACTCCGGGTGAAACTGCAGGCCGAGCAGGAACGACGGGCCTGTGCCACGAAACGCCTCGATCAGCCCATCCGGCGCGCGGGCCTCAACCTGCAGGCCTTCGCCCAGCCGGGCAACACCTTGCCCGTGCACCGAGTTGACCATCACCTCGCTGCTGCCAGCAATGCCGGCCAGCACGCCATCCGGGCTCAAATGCAACGCATGCGCCGGCCCATATTGCACCTCCAACGATGACGCCGGGTTTTCACGGTGGTCAGCCAGCCCGGGCACTTCATGCACTTTCGGATGCAGGCTGCCACCAAAGGCGACATTGACCTCCTGGAAACCACGGCAGATCGCCAATATCGGCATGCCCAGCGCCAGCGCTTGCGGTATCAAGCCGAACACGTTGGCATCGCGTGCCGGATCATGCGGATTGCCCGGCCAGCTGTCGCCGCCATCGTAGTGGTGCGGCTCGATATTGCTGGTTGCACCGGTCAGCAGCAGACCATCCAGCGTCGCCAGCCAAGCCTCGGGAGGCAGCGGTGGCTGCAGCAAGGGCAGCAGCAGCGGCATGCCCTGCGCGCCATCGACAACGGCACGCACGTACTTTTCACCAACGACAAGAAACGGATGGGACCCGATCGGTTTGCTGTCGGTAGGCAAGCCGACCAGCGGTAGGCTGGCCATGGGTAAAGCTCATGAGACGTGCCAGCACGCTACCCCTGCCCCGCTTTTAAGGCAACCAAGTGCCATCCGGCATTCAAGTACGGCAGGGCACACTATGCGGGTTCTTCACCGGCCTGCGCACGCCGCATACGCCGGTGTCGTTACACTTCCCGCCCCTGATTCGGCCTGATGTCCGTGGACGCCGCTGCATCCGTATATCCCCCGAGCTGGTACGCCGCCAGCCAACCCGAGCTTCCACCACGTGCGCCCCTGCGTGGGCAGTCGCGCGCCGACGTGGCTGTGCTCGGCGCCGGCTACACCGGCCTGACGGCCGCGCTGGCCTTGGCCGAAAAGGGCTACAAAGTCACCGTGTTGGAAGCCGAGCGTGTCGGCTGGGGTGCCTCCGGTCGCAACGGCGGCCAGGCCATCGTCGGCTACGGCTGCGAGCAGGACACCCTGGAAGCGTTGGTTGGTGATGCCGATGCACGTCTGCTGTTCGATTTTTCGCGCGATGGCATGCATATGCTCAAGCAGCGTATTGCCAGGCACAACATCGACTGCGACTGGCGCGACGGCCATGCCAGCGTGCCGATCCAGCCGCGCCAGGAACGTGCCCTGCGCAGCGACATCGAGCGCATGGCGCAGCGTTACGACTACCCGCTGGAATGGTGGGATCGCCAGCGACTGCAACAAGAGCTTGCCAGCGAACGCTACCTGGGCGCGGTCTATGACGCCGCCAGCGGTCACCTGCACCCGCTGGCGTATGCGCAAGGCCTGGCCCAAGCTGCAGAGGCCGCCGGGGTAACCATCCATGAGCAATCAGCGGTCTCCCGGCTCGAACGTGGTCCGCAGCCAGCACTGATCACAGCCCATGGCCGGGTCGATGCCGATTTCATCGTACTGGCCGGCAACGCTTGGCTGCAGGACATTGCACCCGAGCTGGAAACCCGGATGATGCCGGTCGGCACCTATATCGGCGCCACCCAGCCGCTGGGCGCCGAACGCGCCAAGGCGCTGATCCGCAACGACATGGCGGTGGCTGACGTGAACTGGGCACTGGACTACTTCCGGCTCAGTCGCGACCACCGCCTGCTGTTCGGCGGCCAGGCCAATTATTCGGCACTTCCCCCACCCGGCCTGCGTGCCAGCATGACCCGACGCATGCGGCGGGTATTCCCGCAGCTGGCCGATGTCGAGATGGAATACGTGTGGGGCGGTTACATCGACATCACCCGCAACCGCGCCCCGCATTGGGGCCGGATCACCCCGAACGTGTACTTCGCGCAGGGTTTTTCTGGCCATGGTGTCGCCAGCACCGGTCTGGCCGGTGAAGTGATCGCCGCCGCGATTGCCGGCCAGGCACAGCGTCTGGACGTGTTCGAACGCATTCCGCACGGCGTGTTCCCCGGCGGCAAGGCCTTGCGCATGCCGATGCTGGTGGCGGCGATGTCCTGGTACAAGCTGCGCGATCTGTTGTGGTGATTTGAAGCCAGGCGTGGCGAATCTGGAGCTGGGATTGGAAACAGCCTGCTTCGCCCGGTCGAGCCCGGTCATTGCTGATTCCCGCTCAAGTTCTTACGCCTGCCGCCGCTACACCTTCCGATGCTCCCAATCCTCGCCACCGTAGCCAGTACGCCACAGGCCGCATTCGACAGTCCGTCGATCGCGCCCCTGCCCCAGCGCATCCTGCTGGTGGAGAACTCGCGCACCTTCACCACGATGCTGCGCGAGGCCATCGAGCAACGGTTGGAGCTGCCGGTCAGCGTGGCATCCAGCCTGGCTGAGGCCGGCGAGCTGCTGGATCGCGAAGATGGCTGGTTCCTGGTCCTGACCGGACTGGTACTGGCCGACGGTGACCGTGACCAGGTGGTGCACTACTTCGTCAATCGCGGGCTGCCCACCATCGTGGTCAGCAGCGTCTATGACGAGGACCTGCGCAAGCGCGTGCTGCAGCAGCAGATCATCGACTACGTGCTGAAGAACACGCCAGGCAGCATCGACTATCTGGTCTGGCTGGTACAGCGCATGGAACGCAACCGCCGCATCGCCGCCCTGGTGGTGGACGACTCGCCATCGGCCCGCGCCTATGCTTCCGCCTTGCTGACCATGTACGGCTACCACGTCATCGAAGCCGACGACGGTCACTCGGCGCTACGCGCGATCGAGGCCGACCCGGCGATTCGTCTGGTCATCGTCGATGAGGAAATGCCTGGCATGCAGGGCGTGGAACTGACCCGTCGGCTGCGTGCGCTGCGTGCACGCGACAAGGTGGCGGTGATCGGCATTTCCGGTAATTCGGATCCGTCGCTGATTCCGCGCTTCCTCAAGAACGGCGCCAACGATTTCCTGCGCAAACCCTTCTCGCGCGAAGAGTTCTTCTGCCGCGTCTCGCAGAATGTCGACCAGCTGGAACTGATCGGCACATTGCAGGATCTGGCCACGCGTGACTTCCTGACCGGCCTGCCCAACCGCCGCAGCTTCCTCGAGCAGAGCCAGCGCCATCTGGGTGCGGTCAACAACGGCGGCATGGTCGCCGTGGCCATGGTCGACATCGACCACTTCAAGCACATCAATGACAGCCTCGGCCACGAAGCCGGCGACCAAGCCATCCGTGCCGTCGCCTCGGTGCTGCAGGCCAATACCCGCAGCCAGGACATCAGCTCACGCTTTGGCGGAGAGGAGTTCTGCCTGATGGTCAGCGGCATGGACGCAGCGGCCAGTGCCGCCCACTTCGAGAAGGTGCGCCAAGCAGTGGCTGCGCTGCAACTACCGTTCGGCGACAACACCCTGAGCATGACGGTCAGCATCGGCGTCTGCCGCATGCCGCTGCGCAGCGGCAACCTGCACCAGCTGATCACCGAAGCCGACCGTCAGCTGTATCTGGCCAAGGCCGGTGGACGCAACCGCGTCTGCAGCGCCGATACGCACTGAAGCCCATCAGCCTGATATCTGAATGAAATCGACGCCTCGCTGCAGGCATTGATCCAGATCAACGCGCCCGTCCAGCCCGCTCCCTACAGTACAGCTCAAAGCACACGAGGGAGAAGTGGCGGTGGCACTACTGATTTGGCAGGACGATCTCAATACGGGTGTGGAGGTCATCGACCATCAGCACATGCGCATCGTGGAGATGCTCAACCACCTTCACGTCGCCCAGAAGAGCCTGGAACAGGTTGCCGTGGCGGAGGTCATCGACGAACTGGTGGACTACACCATGTCGCACTTCGCCTTCGAGGAAGAGCTGATGGAAGAGGCCGGCTACCCGTTCTGCGCCGCGCACAAGCGTGTGCATGAAGTGTTCGGCAAGCGCGTCTCCGAGTACCGCATGCGCTTCCAGTCCGGCGAAGACGTCACCGACGAGCTGCGCAACATGCTGTCACGCTGGCTGTTCAACCATATCCGCGGCGATGACAAGGCCTATGCCGAACACGTCAAGCGCCACCTCAACCAGTTCGCCAGGGATCACCAGGAAGGCAGCTGGCTGGGACGGACGCTGAAGCGCCTGTTCCGCTGAATCGCTTTGCAGGAACGGCGTGGCTGCAGACATCCCCCCAGATATCCCCTCCCCGTCGTTCCTGCGCTTTACCGCTGCAGGAACGCCGCAAGGCGCACGGCGCCGGTCTTGTGTGGGACCGGCAGTAGTCGCGACTTACGGCGTCCCTGCGGCACCCTTGCGTTGCCAACGGCTGATGGCCAACAGGGCCAATGCCGTTGCCACCGCGGTGATGCACAGGTAGCCGCCAACCGCGGCAATGCCGAATTTTCCGGCCAACCAGGTTGCCGCATAAGGTGCGGGCGCAGCACCCAGGATGCCAGCCAGATTGAACGACAGCGAGGCCCCGGTATAGCGCACCTGCACCGGATACAGACTGGCCAACATGGTGCCGCAGGGGCCGTAAGTCAGGCCCATCAGGAACAGGCCCAGCGACAGGAACAACAGCACCTGCAACGGATGCCCGGCCTGGAACAAGGGCTGGAACAGCAGGCCAAACACGAAGATGCCCAAGGTCGCCCACAACATCGCCTTGACCGTGCCATGCCGGTCGCCATACAGCGCAGCCAGCGGTATGCCGGCAGCGAAGAACAGGATGCCGACCATCTGCAGCAGCAGGAAGTCCTCGCGCGCGTAGCGCAGCACCGAGGTCCCGTGGCCCAGCGTGAACACTGTCATCAGGTAGAACAGCACGAAGGTGGCGAACGCCGCCAAGGTGCCGACGACCACCGCAAAACCATGCCTGACCAGCACCTCACGCATTGGCAGGCGCACACGCTGGCCCTGATCCAGCGCCTTCTGGAAATCCGGCGTCTCGCGGATGTTCAAACGCACCCACAGGCCGACGATCACCAGCAAGGCACTGGCAATGAACGGCACCCGCCAGCCCCAGGCCAGGAAACTGGCGTCATCCAGAACCCGCCCCAGCAGCAGGAAGGTACCGGCCGACAGCAGGAAACCCAGCGGCGCACCCAGCTGCGGGAACATGCCGTACCAGGCACGTTTGCCCGGCGGCGCATTCTCGGTCGCTAGCAACACCGCCCCACCCCATTCGCCGCCCAGCCCCAGCCCCTGCCCGAAACGGCACAAGGCCAGCAACAACGGCGCAACTACACCGATGTCGTGATAGGTCGGCAACAGGCCGATCGCCACCGTCGACAAGCCCATCGTCAGCAGCGCCGCGACCAAGGTGGCCTTGCGCCCGATGCGGTCGCCGTAGTGGCCGAATACCGCCGAGCCCACCGGCCGCGCGATGAAGGCAACCGCGAAGGTCGCCAGCGACTGCAGCAGCGCGGCGTCATTGCTGCTTTCCGGGAAGAACAACTTGGGGAATACCAGCACCGCTGCGGTGGCGTAGATGTAGAAATCGAAGAATTCGATGGTGGTGCCGATCAGGCTGGCCGCCAGTACGCGGCGCGGGGAGTTCAGAGGGGCGGAGCTGGCGGCGGTCGACATGGTCGTAACAGGGGAAATAGTGCCCGCAGTCTGCCATGCAGCGCCGCAGCGGCCGCTATTTGGTTGCAGCCGACACCGTTGCTTGACGACGCTGCGGTTTCCACCCTGAAAGCAGGAACCTATTGGCACAGTTGACGGTCACAGCGTCGCCCCCCTCCGCATGGATGCATTGCCGATGGCGAACACTTCCGGACGTTTCCGACACCCGCTTGCCCACCTGAGCGCTGCCATCACCGTCGTTGCAGTCCACGCCGCCCTTGCGCTATGGCTGCTGCAGCCGCGCCAGCCGAGCCTGCTCGACATCGGGCCGCGTACCAGCCTGCGCTGGTTGCCGCGCCCTCCGAGCGCAGCACCCGCCCTGCAAACCCCGCCCGCGCCCGCGCAAGCCACCAGAGCGAGGATGTCGGCCAGATCCCGTTCCCGCCCAGTGACCGATCAGCAGCCGCTCACGACCTCGTCGCAGCCGACGACTCCAGCCCCGACCCCGTTGAACCTGACCCTTGCCGAAGCCGCCATCGGTGGCAACCCACCGAGCGCCGACAGCTTCGCCCAGCAACCGTTTCGGCGACTCAACCAAGATCCCGCGTTTCGACATGCGCCACGTTACTTCCGCTTGAAGCCGCAGATGAGCCCAAAGCAGATGATCCAGGGCGTAGCGAACTACCTTGGGTTCTGGCCGCCTGGCTACGAAGTCGATCCGTGCAAGCTTAGCCAGCGCGACGTCAATTACTTCCAGAACGCGGTGAATGCGCGCGACCGTGACGCACTGCGCACGGCGCTGCTGCAGGAAAGCGTGCGCTGCCGGCGATGACGCCTGTGTTGTTTCGCGCAACTGGTCTCGATCCGAACCGCTGCAGTTCACGAGGGCGAACCCACCAGCCTGCGCGCGGCCAGCGCATTAGCCTGGCGACGACTAAAACCTGATGGAGCTCCGAGCGACTGCAAATCCACATGAGGCCTTGTAGGAGTCAACTGTCTTTAGCGCCTCCCGCTATACCCGCTATCCAGGGTGCGTTGTCACGTTTCATGGCATTGAGCCTGGTCAGGTATTTGCGCATACAGGCGGTGAC
>NZ_JBRRCU010000094.1:0-12828 GCF_056759195.1 Stenotrophomonas sp. STEN083
TAGCCCCGCCCCCGCATGACCAACCCCCCTCTCCCGCCGGCGGGAGAGGGGTTGGGGTGAGGGCAGAACAAAACCACCAACCCCAAACCTCCAGCCCCCCAACCAAACTCAGCCGTAAAACCCAACCGACTCACCGCTCAACACACCTACCACCAGCCTCCCCACCCGCAACAAACACCCCAACCGCCTCAACAAAACACCCAGGCGCAAAGTAAGACAGCAAATGCGCCCCACCCTCCACCGTGCTGAAGCTCACCTCCCCAGCCTTCCCCAGCACAGCCGCATGCTCCACCGCCCCCGCATACGCCGTATTCGGATCCAGCGTCCCATGCACAACCAAAGTCCTCGGTAGCACCCCAGGCGACTTCCCAAACCAAGCATCCTTCCCATAAGCAGGCACAGGCGCCCCCACCAGAAACCCCGGGATGGCACTGACAAACAAAGCCCCAGCAGCCTCCTGCTCCACCAGCTCGCGCGTAAGCCCCGGCCGCGCATTGTTCTCCGACGCCGAGATCAACATCACCAGCGGCAACGAAGGCTGGTTGTTACCGCCCTGCCCCATCCCCGCCATCGCCGTCTTCAACTCCGCCACCGTCGCCAGCAGCGCGGACGTATCGTTCACCGCCAGCCCATCGACGATGTCGGGAATACGCGCACGCAGCGCAGGGATGTTCAGCAGCGAGCCCAGCAAGCGACGCAGATCACCACCCGGCACCGCGTCCTTCCACGGCGCGGTCGGCGCAGCGGCCAGCACACGCTGATAGACCGCCACCTTCTGTTGACCCAGCACCGAACGCCCCACTGCATCCACCAACGCCGTGCGCCGACTCAGATCCCACTGCTCGGTGGTCTCCAGCGGCACCAGCCCATCCAGGATCAAACCGTCCAGCGGCATCGGCGCCACCTGCAGCGCACGCAAGGCCAGCTGCGTGCCATACGACACCCCGTACAGATAGGTCGGCCCACTGCCGCGATAGCGCGACATCAGCAGCGCAAGATCCTGCGCCGCCTCGGTCACCGAGAACGCTTGCGTGCGCGCCGCATCCGCATACATCGCGCCAATGCAGCCACCCCACTCGTCCCCGGCCAACGCAGCACCATCCGCACTGTCCGCCGCCTCCTGCACCGGGCAAATGCGCTCCGACCGGCCCACGCCACGGTGGTCCGGAATCACCAGGTCATAACCGGGAAACGCACGCCGGAAGGTCGCAACCACCGGATACAAAGACGCCCCGGACTCACCAGGCCCACCAGCCAACAACCAAACCTCCCCACGCCGCTCCACCGTCTCGGCAGGAAACCAGCGCACGAACAGCTTCAGCGAACCATCGGCCGGCGATTCATGCCGCAGCGGAACATGGGTGGTGACACAAAGGCTGCCTTTCAGCGCAGGAGACGAATCCGCGTCGGTGCAGGCCACCGGCGCCTCAAAGGCCAGTTCCGCGCGCGCGGGAAGCGCGGCAAACAATGCAGCCGCGAAAACAACAGATCGAAACATCGACTTTCATCCCCTGATAAGCAGGCGACAGCATGCCAGTGAGTTGGGGTGGCGGAAATGTCCATCGGTAATGGGTAATTGAGGGCTGAGCGCGCCTAGGTGCCGCTTGGTGCCGCTCAGCTCTTACGGGCTCCGGAAATGATTGCGGATCGGTCTTCTTTGATCCCACTGAACCTACCGCGCTAGCCCTCAACAAGGCCCAAGATCACTTGGTCCAAGCGATAATCCACGCCAGAGACAACCAATCGAATCAGCCGGAGAGCAACATGCGGTTTGTTTACCTACTTCTCTGCATCGCAGGCACCGCCCTACCGCTCGCCCAGTTTGTGCCATGGATTTCCGCCAACGGCCTCAATGTGCCGCTCTTGGTGCAGCAGGCGACATCCAGCAACATTGCCGCTTTTGCCTGGGCGGATGTCCTCATCTCGGGGCTCGCGACAATTGCACTCATTTGCGCCGAAGGGCGCAGGCTGGGGATGCGTCGTTTGTGGCTTCCGCTATCCGGCATTGTGGTTGGCCCATCATTAGCGCTCCCACTGTTCTTGTTGCTCAGGGAGCGACATCTCGTGACCTCTAGAAAGAAAATCCTCCGATAAATCGCGACCACCAGAGCCGACGCTAACCAGACGACTCCCAGTCAATCAACCAGCAATTCTTCACAAGAAACATTTTCACCGGAATGAAATCTATTTTTGATGGAGCCGCAGCACTCGGAAAGGCCACAAATCATTGTTTACAGCCAACAAATATCAACCCACTCGACTCAAAGCTAATTTCACGCACATCGTACGCTGAAGTTTATTAAAGATGGCTCCTAGCCAACGGATTCGATTGCGATCTAAAAAGAAGATAAATACCCCCATGTCAGTAACGAATAGTCGGTGCCAGCTAAATGTCACTTGATGAGGAGAATGCTCCAACTAGCTCACTGGCCTGCCGTGCCAAATTAGAATCCGATCCAGCCGCCAATTTATTTAATCGACTGAGCACTTCTTCCACATTCAAGAAGCGAGCGACATTGGATGCCTTCAACGGGTAAGAGACCACATCGTTCGTAGCATGCCAACTCCGCATTTCATTCAGCATCTTAAGGAAATCAACATCCTCCCGGCAAAGATCAACCACTTTCCTCTTGACCTCCTCAGCCAAATCTGAATCATATTGAATCCATGCGTAGAATACTGAGATAACTCTGGGAATTCGATGCAGATCAGCGGCTGTCAACTCCCGATACCTCCGCAACAATTCCTCGGCCGCGACCGCCAACTCCTTCTCTGACAATAACCATTCGTCCTGAGGCTTCTTCTGATCCCCATACAGGCCGTGGTCAAAGATTTCGCCTCGAAGTATCTCTGTAAGCCATCCGATGGATGCGCCTGATGCAAAAAGTCCTTGGGTCAGGCCTACACGTGACTGCCCCGCCCCTATTTTTTTCCAAATGCTCTCCAAAACCCGAGCTGCATCGCGCCAAATCCAGTACTCACCCCAGTCACCTCTACCGACTGTCAACGCAGCCGCATCCATGGTTGCGGCTAAGGCTTCCGCTATACCTGGTAGAGCCAACGGAGCAACAGAAGCTATGCCACCTCCCTTAAGACGATCCAATAGGGGCTGAGCAGCCACCCGCCCTTGCGGAGTGAGGGCGCTTGCAAGCTCCGTGAGCTGAACCACTGCCCTAGGTGGGTAGTGCTGAGCATTCTCGAGGAATATGGCAAAAGCCATATCGCTAATAGACTCCTGTGGAGCTGACAAAGCAAAATAATACCGAAAATGCTGAGGGCTACCTAACCGCTTATCACGAACGTAGCTCGACACTTCCTGATTTCCGTACAAGGTCAGCCCCCAGGTGGAGCCACCATCTTGCTTAATTAAATCAAAGCTAATACCAGGCAGATTTGAAGCAAGCGCCTCTCTTCGCGCATCACGCAACGAATTAGCGCTAGTGGGCTCATCAATGATGGAATTCAAAAGCCTGAGCTCAATGCTTTTGCTCTCCTCAGCTATCGTCGCCCCCGCATGCCTAGCAGAATACTCGATCAAGTAACGCTCGATCCATTCGTGAAGTTGAGGAGACTGCAGGCGAACGAGCTGCAACCACACCATGTCAGGGATATCGATGCAAGCCAGGACCGGAGTTGCGTAGAAACGCAGCGAATTAACTGCTCGAACAACATGCCGCGGGGTCAATAACGCCCGACCACCTTCATCATCAACTACCTGGGCGAGACGATTCCGTACTGCGTCTCCGCGTGAATCGTCATTTCCTAACAATTCCGGATAAAGGAGCTGTAGCTCGTAACGGAACATTCTCCGCAAATCAAAAGCTTCAGGCTTCGGCACATGAAAACTGACCTGAACAATTTTCTCCAAAAAGGAGTCGCCATTCTCGATCTCCAATTCTACTGAAAGGTTCCGCACAAGGACTTCGCGGGAATAGCAAAGCACGAAAACAATGTTCGGAAAGTCAACGACCGCGCGTACCAGGCGGAGCACCTCCGTCACCTCAGCAGGCTCAAGGCGATCAAGATCATCTATAAAAACTACTATCTTTCGCTTTAAACCCCTTAGCTCGCGTTGAATTTCACCCTTCTCTCTATCTAGGGAGGCACCGCCGAGCCATTCATCTATTGATCGCTTTCCAACCTCCATTGCAGTCCCTGCACCAATCAGACCAAACAACTCAGCTAGCTTCCCAGTCTGCACCAACCGGGTTGAGAATCCGGAAAAGAGAGCTCTTATCTTCCGTTTACGAGCAGCTTTCGCCGAGTAGCGCTTCGGAAATACCCTTCCCAAAAGCACCCTATCCCACCGTGACGGCGGGAGGTCGGAATCGACTTCTATCGCAGCGTTCGTGATTTCAACAAAAAGCTCTTTTAGCAGTCCATCGCGGGAGCTAATCAACCAAGGAAGAAAGCGGATTATTCGTGGCGTATCTTCTCCAAAATCACGTAGCGCATTGGAAACAAGGTTAATAAAGCTCGACTTTCCCGACCCCCATCCACCCTCGATACCAATAACGAAGCCATCTGGCGACGCCATTTTATGAATGGCATCTGCGACATGCCTAGCAGCTAGGCCAAACCCGAGTCGGTCTTCACCACTACTTTCGATTGGGCGATCACCATGAAAAGGCTTCTCATCATCGTCCATTGATCAATCTCCCAAGATATCTACCTACCATCCATCTGCCTAAGACAGCCTCGTAGCGGCACCTGCAACTTACTTGCAATTCCGCCGCCAAGAATATCAGCCTGACTATTTGATCTCGATCCTAACCTTGGAGGCAATAGTGCCTTAAAGGGCCTTATCACTCGACACCTCTACTGTGAGCGCCAGCAGTATTCAAGTGAAAAAATTGACCTAACAGCAATAGCAAACACTCATTACCGGCGAGGCCAGAGAAAGACTCAACTTTACAAGACAATTGCCACAAACTTGAAACCTCAATACGGCACCCACAACCTACAACCTACAACCTACAACCCACAACAGCATAGTCAATCGAATATTATTCGAAAGGCACAGCACAACAAGCGTAAGAGTCATAACGAGCGAGATTTAGAACGGAGCCACGCTTACGTCGTGACCGTCGCTGCGACAGACTATTACCCACCAAACCGCCTCCGATACTCCCCAGGCGACAACCCCACAATCCGACTGAACACCTTCCGAAACGAACCCGGGTCGCTGTAACCCACGTCCCAGGCGATCCGCTCCAGCGGCACATTACTGGTCTGCAGCATCTCCCGTGCGCGGGCCACGCGTACGCGCTGGCAGTACACAGTGGCGGTCATGCCGGTGGCTTTCTGGAAGCGACGCAGGAAGGTGCGCTCTTCCAGCCCTGCGCGTTGTGCGAGCTCGTTGGATGCGACCTGCTTGGCATGGGTGTCGTGCAGCCATTGCTGCACGGCCAGTACTGCGGCGTCGCCGTGCGTCAGGCGTGGCGAGAAACTGCTGTAGTAGCGCTGTTGGCGGCCGGGTGGGTCGATCAACAGCGTACGTGCGACATCCAGCATCACTGCGGCGCCGAGGTAACGGTCCACCAGCCGCAGGCCGAGGTCGGTCCAGGCCATGGCACCGCCTGCGCTGAAGATGTCGCCGCCGTCGATGAGCATCTGGTCCACGTCCAGCGTCACGTCCGGAAAGCGTGCGGCCAGCAGCTCGGCGTATTGCCAGTTGGTGGTGATGGTGCGGCCGGCCAGGCGCCCGGTTTCGGCCAGCAGGAATGCGCCGGCGCAGACCGATGCGAGCGTGCTGCCGTCGTCGTGCAGTGCGCGCAGCCAGTCCAGGTAGGGCGCGGCGGCTTCGGTGGAGATCGGCGGCTGCATGCTGGGCGGCAGGATCATTACCTGCGGTGTGCCGGTTGGTTGCTGGCTTGAGCTGTAGACGGTCTGCGGCGCTTGGCCGGGGGCATCGATGCGCCAGTGCGTGACCTGCAGTTCGGGGGCGGCGGGTATTGCGCGTTCGCTGGCGAGCCGGCCGGCCAGGGCGAACAGGTCGGTCAGGCCGAGGACCGCCGCCAGCTGGGCGCCGGGATACAGCAGGATTCCCACTTGGATGTGACCGTCGGTGCGCATCTGTCGGTACAGCCCTCAAGAATGTCGGTAGCGCCTCTTCGTGGTGGCAGGCTGGTCGCGGAGACTTCTCCCACACCATTCAACCACCCATCAGGGAGCCGTACATGAGCAAGCGCGCCATTATCGTCGTCGATTTTCAGAATGAATACCTCGCCACTGGCAAGCTGCCGCTGGTGGGCATTGATGCCGCCACCGCCAATGCGGTGCGCGTGATTGCCGACGCGCGGGCCAAGGGCGTGCCGGTGCTGCATGTCCGCCATGAATCCACCAGCAGTGATGCGCCGATCTTCGTGCCGGGCTCGGACGGGGTGCGGATCATGACCGCTGTCGCGCCCAACGGCGATGAGCCGGTGATCGTCAAGAACCACGTCAATTCGTTCCGCGATACCGATCTTAAGCAGCAGCTTGAAGCGCGCGGGATCGAGGACGTGGTTGTGGTTGGTGCGATGAGCCATATGTGCGTGGACGCGGTGGTGCGTGCGTCCGCCGACATGGGCTATGCGGTCACCGTGCTGCATGACGCCTGCGCTACGCGTGACCTGGAGTTCAACGGCATTGTGGCGCCGGCTGCGCAGGTGCATGCGGCGATGATGGCTTCGTTTGAGTTCGGTTATGGACGGGTTGTTGCGACGGATGCTTATCTGGCGGAGTGATCGCGCCGACGGCTTTGGCGATGGCTTTCAACTGCGCTGGTCTGGTACAACGCGGCACGGCGTTGCGGAGCAACGCTGGCCCGAACTACTGGACATACTCAATGCGATTCAAACCATCTCGCCTGGCCACCCTTCTTCTGCTGGGCGTTGCTGCGCCTGCTTTTGCTGAAACGACCATCTGCAAGATCGAGGGTGATTCGATTGGCCCGGAGTTGATCTCCTGGGACACCAAGACGCAGCGGGCGCAGGTGAAGCTGCTGGGCGAGGACTTGCAGGGGAAGATGACCTGGAAGCGGAAGCACGATGATCTTGGTGACAAGGTCAATTTGAGCTTTACGCCTGCTGATCCGCTGTTTGGGGATGAGTATGAGTTTGTGGTGTTCCCTACCGAGGATGGGCATCGGGTGATGGGGGTTGGGTACAAGTACTACAACGGGGTTAAGTATTTGAATATCAGCCAGGGGAACTATGTGGCTGTTTGTAGTTCGTTGTAGGTCTGAAGCTGGTTGTTTGGTTTTGTGGGAGGTGGGTTGGCTGCGAAGCTGGGGTGCTTGATCTGCTGGGTTACTGCGTAGAGCACCCCTCCCCAACCCTCCCCTGCGCTGCGCGCAAGGGAGGGGGCTGAGCTGGCTTCGCTTTTTGCTGCTGGTTTGCTGGTGGACTCTTTCTGTGGGAGCTGCGTGAGCCGCGAAGCTGGGGGTGCTTGATCTGTTGGGTTACTGCGGAGAGCACCCCTCCCCAGCCCTCCCCTGCGCTGCGCGCAAGGGAGGGGGTTGAGCTGGCTTCGCTTGGTTCTTCTGCTTGCTTGTTTGCACTTGATTGCTGCTCTAGCACAGCGAGATTACGGAACGGCGAAGGCTGTACGCCTTCCATCGAACGTGCTGCATTGCTGCCAGCATTCGCATCCTCTCGGTTATGCTACGGCACCCATTCCGGCAAGGACGTACCGTGACCATTGGCGAATACACACAGGTTTATCGTGGCAAGAAAGTCGTTGACTTCAAGATGGGTGGCTCGGCCGTAGCCGGCGATGTCGCTTACCGCTTGATGCAGGAATACGACAGCGACGAGAGCCAAGAGGAACTGCTGGCCAACTTCTTCGAGCAGGTTGATCCGAAGTCGATTGAAGTGCTGGTCATCGGCGCATGGGATGAAGCCTCCGGCGAGGGCCCGCAGGGCCTGATCGATGGGCTGATTGCGCGCCGTGCCGAGCTGGGCAACCTGAAGGCGCTGTTCGTGGGCGACATGACCTACGAAGACTGCGAGATGTCGTGGATCAACCAGATCTCCTACAACCCGCTGCTGGAGGCCTTCCCGGGCCTGGAGTCGCTGCGTATCCGTGGCACCTCCGAACTTGAGCTGCAGCCCTTCACGCATGCGTCGCTGCAGGAACTGGCGATCGAGAGCGGCGGCCTGCCGAACGAGATCGTCATTGCCATCGCCAACTCCACGCTGCCGGCCTTGCGCCATCTTGAGCTGTGGCTTGGCGATGATGGTTATGGCTTCGATGGCGATGTGGCGGTCTACCAGCGCCTGTTGTTGGCGATTGGGCCGGAGCGCCTGCAGTACTTGGGCCTGCGCAACGCCATGATCAGCGACGAGCTGGCGGTGTGGCTAGCCGGTGAGCCCTGGCTGGGTACGCTGCAGACGCTGGACCTCTCGCTGGGCACCATCGGCGACGTCGGCGCACAGGCGCTGTGCGAGAGCCCGAACCTGGGCAGTCTGCAGCGCATCGACCTGAGCCACCACTACATTTCCGCAGCCTGGCAGCAGAAGCTGCAGGCGCTGCCGTGCACGGTGGTGCTGGACGATCCGGAAGAAGAAGACGACGGCGACCGCTACGTGGCGGTATCCGAGTAAGGCGAAGATGGCCAATTGGCTGTTGATCGGCCCGCGCGGCAGCCGCCGTATCGGGTGGCTGCAGCGTGCCCTGCACGATCAGGGCGCGCCTACCGCGCATGTGTTCGATTACGAAACCCTGCTCGCCGAGCCTGCGCGCCTGCTTGAGGCACTCGCGCAGGCGCCCGATGCCATCGTCAAACTGGAGTCACCCGGCGAAGCGCCTGCGCTGCATCAGGCCTTGGTGCTGCGTGGCTGGGAGCTGTCCGGCGCTGCTGGCGATGCGCCCTTGCCTGCCGCGCATGGCGAGCTGGTGCATCAGCAGTTCTGGTATGCCGGCTTTGCCGATGTGCTGGCGTCGCTTCCAGCGGGGCCGCATTACCTCAATGCACCGGTCGATCTGGCCTGCATGTCGGACAAGCTCCACTGCCAGCAGGTGCTGGCCGATGCAGGCGTGTCGGTGCCGCCCTTGTTCGGGGCGATCAGCGGCTACGAGGATCTATGCGCGCAGCTGCGCGATGCGGCCTGCGAGCGCGTGTTCATCAAGGCCCGCTACGGTTCGTCCGGCGCGGGCGTGCTGGCTTACGCGCGCAACCGCGATGGGCGCGAGGTCGCCTATGGCTCGGCGGAACTGGTGGAACAGGACGGCCGCTGGCGGGTGTTCAACTCGCTGCGGCAGCGTCGTTACGACCGGCACCGCGATATCGCGCGATTGGTCGACCTGCTGGCCGAGCAAGGCGCCTACATCGAGCGCTGGATTCCCAAACCCACCGTGCCGGGCAGCGATGGCCGTCGCTATGACGTGCGCGTGGTCGCGCTGGATGGCCAGCCACGGCAGCGGGTAGCGCGGATGAGCGCGGGCGCGCTGACCAACCTGCACCTGGGCAATGCGCGCACACAGCTGGAAGCGCTGCTGGATGCCGATGCCATCCGCCACCTGCAAGCAGCCACGGTGAGCGCCGCAGCTGCATTCCCCGCCAGCCGCATGATCGGCTTCGACCTGATCGTGCGCGGTACGCGCAGCTGGGTGCTGGAAGCCAATGGCTTCGGCGACCTGCTGCTGGACCTGCGCCATGACGGGCGCACCACCTACGAAGACCAGGCGCTGTTGGCGCCTGCGCGTTCCGCCATCAACGAGTACGCCCATGCTTGAGACCCGCTTGCCCGACATGCACTGCATCGTCGGCAGCCATGACGTGGTGATGATCACCCTGGACGCCCTGCGCTTCGATGCGGCCCAGCGCTGCTTCGAGCGCGGGGAGCTGCCGGTGCTTGCGCCGCACCTGCCGGCCGATGGCTGGGAGCTGCGGCATACGCCGGGCAGCTTCACCTATGCGGCGCACTCGGCGTTCTTTGCCGGCTTCCTGCCCACGCCTGCACGACCGGGCCCGCATCCGCGCCTGTTCGCGCTGGAGTTTGAAGGCAGCGAGACCATCGTGCCGGAGACTTTCGTGTTCTCCGGCCGTGCCGATATCGTCGGTGGCTTCCGTGACCAGGGCTACCGCAGCATCTGCATTGGCGGCGTTGGCTTCTTCAACCGCCGCAACGCGCTGGGCTCGCAGCTGCCGGGCCTGTTCGAGGAAAGCCACTGGCAGCCCGAGCTCGGCGTGACCGCGGTCGACTCCACCGAGCGCCAAGTGGCACTGGCCTGCGAGCGCCTGCAGGCAGCGGGCGAGCAGCGCTGCTTCCTCTTCATCAATGTCTCGGCCATCCACCAGCCGAACCGGCATTACCTGCCCGGCTGCGACGCGGATGGACTGGACAGCCACTGCGCCGCGCTGCGCTACGTTGATGGCGAATTGGCGGCGTTGTTCGCTGCCTTGCGTGCGCGTGGGCCGGCCTTCGTGATCATCTGTTCCGACCATGGCACCGCTTACGGCGAGGATGGCTTCCACGGCCACCGCCTCGCCCACGAGACGGTGATGAACGTCCCCTATGCGCATTTTGTGTTGAGCCCATGACCGCCCATCGTTTGTCAGAGCTGCTGCGGCTCGAGCCCTACCAGGCCTATTCGTACTCCTACCCGCACAAGTCCGCGTACCGGCCGATCACGCAGCCGCCGCTGCTTGCCGATGCCTGGGCGAGCGAGCCGCGTGATGCATTGTTCCTGTACCTGCACGTGCCGTTCTGCAGCTACCGTTGCGGCTTCTGCAATCTGTTCGCAATGGCGCGGCCGGCGCCGGCGCAGGTGGAAGCCTATCTGGCGCAGATGGAGAAGCAGTTGCGGGTAACCGCCGACGCCTTGGGCGAGCACCGCTTCGTGCGCTTCGCGCTGGGCGGCGGCACGCCTACCTATCTGGATGCGCCGCAGCTGCAGCGGCTGTTCGACTTCGTGCAACGCCACGCCAACATCGACCTGCATTCGATTCCCGCTGGCATCGAGGTGTCGCCGGAAACCGTGGACGCGGCGAAGATGAAGATCTGCCGCGACGTCGGCATCGACCGCGTCAGCATGGGCATCCAGAGCTTCAGTGATGCGGAAGTGCGCTCGCTGGTGCGTCCGCAGCAACGCGCGGTGGTCGAGGAAGCCATCGCGCAGATTCGTGCGGCAGGCATTCCAACGCTCAACCTGGACCTGATCTACGGCATCGCCGGGCAGACCGTGGCCAGCTTCCTGACCTCGATCGACAGCGCCCTCGCCTTCCAGCCGGAAGAGCTTTACCTCTATCCCCTGTACGTGCGCCCGCACACCGGGCTGGACCGCATCGGTGCGAAGGAAGGCAGCAAGCGCTCCTTCGTCATTCATCCCGAATCGGTGGACAACCGCCTGGCCCTGTATGAAGCCGGCCGTGAGCGTCTGCTGGCCGCTGGCTATGAGCAGGTCTCGATGCGCATGTTCCGCGCGGCCAACGCGCCGGATTCCGGTGGACCGGCGTATTGCTGCCAGAGCGACGGCATGGTTGGCATCGGCTGCGGCGCCCGCTCGTATACCAGCGGCCTGCACTACTCCAGCGAGTACGGCGTCAGCCGCCGCTCGGTGGCGGATATTCTTGCGCACTACCTGGAACGCGATGAGGCCTCTTTCGCCCGCATCGACTATGGCGTGCGGTTGGATGAGGACGAGCGCCGTCGCCGCTTCGTCATCCAGTCCCTGCTGGCGCAACCGGGGTTGGATCTTACGCAGTACCGTGAGCGCTTCGGCACGGAGTGCTTCGACGACCTGCCGCAGCTGGATGAGTTGTTCGAACAGGGCTTGGCCACGCGCGAGGATGCACTGGTCGCGTTGAATGACACTGGTCTCGCCCGCGCCGACACCATCGGCCCGTGGCTGATCTCCGCTGGCGTGGCCGAGCGCATGCGCGATTACCAATTGGATTGAGCCGCGCATGCACCTTTCCATCCTCTATCGCGGCCGGCTGAGCAGTTGCAACTACGACTGCCCGTACTGCCCCTTCGCCAAGACCTACGACACCCGCGCCGCCCTGCGCCGCGACGCCGAGGACCTTGCACGCTTCGTCGACTGGGCGGAGCGGCAGACGATGGAGTTGTCGGTGCTGTTCACGCCATGGGGAGAGGGGCTGGTGCGCCGCCACTACCGCGATGCGATGGTGCAGCTGAGCCATATGCCGCACGTCCGCCGCGTGGTGATACAGACCAACCTGTGCATCGGCACGCGCTGGCTGGACGAGGTCAATCTCAACAGCTTCGCGCTGTGGTGCACCTATCACCCGGGGCAGGTAACCCGCGCCGCCTTCTTGGCCCGCTGCAATGAACTGGCCCGACGTGGCGTGCGTTACACGGTTGGCATGGTGGCGATGCGTGAGCATCTGGAAGAGATCCAGTTGCTGCGCGGCGAACTGCCGGACGAGGTGCCGATGTGGATCAACGCCTACGACGAGCGCCCCGCCGGTTACTACAGCGATGCCGAGATCCAGCAGCTGCAACGCGTGGACCCGCACTTCCTGTTCAACCTCCAACCTTCGGCCAGCCTGGGCGCGCCCTGCTTCACCGGCGAGAACGTGGTGTCAGTGGATGGCGATGGCAACGTAAAGCGCTGCCACTTCGTCGCAGAGCCGTTGGGCAATCTGTACGACGGCAGCTTTGCGGCCCAGCTGCGCCCGCGCGGCTGTCCGAACCAGCGTTGTGATTGCTACATCGGTTATGCGCACCGCAAGGAGCTGCCGTTCCAGCGGGATTATCCGGCGGGGGTTCTTGAGCGGTTTCGGGGGTAGCGGTAGAGCCGGGTCAAAACCGGCAAAACCGGCAAAACCGGGGTCGCTGGGGGGTATGCGGACGAAAGACCCCAGAGACCCCGCTTTTT
>NZ_JBRRCU010000095.1:0-12649 GCF_056759195.1 Stenotrophomonas sp. STEN083
AGGTTTGGCTGCCCCCACCGCGGCCTCTCCCCCCAGCCGGTGAGCAATCCCTCCTCCCTCCTCCGCGGGCCCGGGCGGCCCCCCCCCACTACATGGCTTTCTGGCACAGGTTTTGCAGCTTCCCCGGCAACGTTCCGTGGGAGGTTCCACATGGCCAACCTGTTTTCCAACTATCTCGGCATCCACGCCCAGGCGATGCCGCTGCGCGAGCAGCGCATGAAGCTGATCGCCAGCAACCTGAGCAATGCCGACACGCCCGGCTACAAGGCCCGCGATCTCGATTTTGATGCCGCCCTGCGCAATGCCCAGGGTGCGACCAGCGGCAATGGCCTGCTGACCGCCACGGCCGAACAGCACTACGCCATCGGTGGTGCGAACGGGCTCAACCCGTTCCAGATCCTGCGCGAAGGCGCCCAGCCCAGCCTCGACGGCAACACCGTCGACCCGGATACCGAGCGCGCGGCTTATGGCCGCGCCGCATTGGAGTACCGCGCCTCGTTGAGCTTCGTCGAGTCCAAGGTGAAGACCATGCTCACCGCCATCACTGGCCAATAAGGAAGCGTGCAATGAGCAACCTGCCTATCTTTGATATTGCCGGCTCGGCCTTGCAGGCGCAGTCGGTGCGCATGAGCACCATTGCCTCCAACCTGTCCAATGCCGATTCGATCGCTGGGTCGCCACAGGCGGTCTATAAGCCGCTGGAACCGATCTTCCAGGCCGTTACCAGCCGCAATGATCCCAATCTGACCGGCGTGCAGGTCAAGGAAATCGCGCAGAGCGATGCGCCGCCGATCAAGCGCTACCAGCCCAATCATCCGCTGGCCGATGGCGAGGGCTATGTGTACTCGCCCGACGTTGATCCGGTCGCGCAGATGGTCAACCTCATCTCCACCTCGCGCAATTACCAGGCCGGCGTGGAAATGCTCAGCACCGCCAAGGAACTTGCCCTGGCCACGCTGACGATGGGCCGCTGAGCCCACTCCCCCAGGAATCTGCCGACATGAGCACCAGCGTCAACTCCGATCTCTACAAATCGCTCGGCCTCACTGCGCCGAACACCACGCCTACCAGCAGGAACAAAGGCTCGCTCGATCAGGCCGATTTCCTGAAGCTGATGACTACCCAGCTGCAGCATCAGGACCCGACCAAGCCCATGGACAACAGCCAAATGGTTGCGCAGATGGCGCAGCTGTCCACGGTGCAGGGCATCAGTGATCTGAACACCTCGGTGAAGGGCTTCCAACAGTCCATGGCCAGCGACCAGGTACTGCGCGGCGCGGCACTGGTTGGCCACAACGTGATGGTGCCCGCGACAAAGCTCGCCCTGGAGGCAGAAGGCGGCACCAGCGGCACGGTTGTGCCGCAGTCGGCCGGCTCAATCACCGTCGATATCACCGATGCCAACGGCCTGAAGGTCAATCAGTTGACCGTTCCGGCCAACGCTGCCGGCGAGGTCGCCTTCCAATGGGATGGCACAAATGCCGATGGCAAGCGCATGCCGGCCGGCAGCTATACCGTCACCGCCACCCACACCGATAGCGCCGGCGTACAGAGCAAGCTGGACACCTTCGCCGAGGCGGAAGTTGAGAGCGTAACGGTGGGCTCCGATGGCCTGTATCTGAACCTCAAGGGGCTGGGCGCTGCCCCGCTCGACTACGTGCTCCGCGTCAGCTGAGCCCCCTCTTCGATTTCCCAGGAGTATCGCCATGGGCTTCAATGTCTCACTGTCGGGCATCAACGCGGCCAACGCGGATCTGAATGTCACCGCCAACAACGTCGCCAACGTCAACACCACCGGCTTCAAGGAATCGCGCGCCGAGTTCGCCGATCTGTTCAATGCAACCAGCTATGGACTGTCGCGCAACGCGATGGGCTCCGGCGCACGCCTGAGCAACGTTGCGCAGCAGTTTTCGCAGGGCAATATCAGCCAGACCGGGCGCAGCCTGGACCTGGCCGTGGCCGGCGAAGGCTTCTTCACCCTGAACATGAACGGCGCGCGCGTGTACTCGCGCGCAGGCAACTTCCAGACCGACAACAACGGCTATGTGGTCAATCCACAGGGCGCACGCCTGCAGGTGTTCGCACCCAATGCCGACGGCACCCGCTTTGATGGCCAGCTGACCGATCTGCAGTTGCTCAATACCGACAGCCCGCCCAAGCCGAGCACCCTGGTCAACATGGCGTTCACCCTGCCCGGCAATGCACCGGCGCCGACGGTGACGCCGTTCGACCCGGCCGATTCCAATACCTACAACCACTCCACCGGTGGCATCACCGTGTACGACTCGCTGGGTGTCAGCCATACCCAGACCTCGTATTTCGTGAAGACCGGCACCGCCAATGAGTGGCAGGTCCACAACTATGTGGATGGCCAGCCCGCCGGCGCACCAACCCTGCTGCAGTTCTCCAACGCCGGCGCCTTGGTCAGCCCAGCCAACGGCGACATCACCTTGGCTCCGTTCACGCCAAGCACCGGCGCCGGCGTGGTCAACCTGACATTGAATGTCGCAGGCTCTACCCAGTACGGCGAGAAGTTCGCGGTCCGCGATACCCGCCAGGATGGCTACGCTGCCGGCAAGCTCAATGAGATCAGCATCTCCGAGCAGGGCGTGGTCTATGCACGCTACTCCAATGGCGACGACAAGCCGCTGGGCCAGGTCGCGTTGAGCACGTTCAACAATGCGCAGGGGCTGCAGAACCAGGGCAACAGCCTGTGGGTGGAGACCTTCTCTTCCGGCAACCCGCGCGTCGGTGCGCCTGACTCTTCGGATTTCGGCCAGGTCCAGGCCGGTGCACTGGAAGCCTCGACGGTGGACCTCACCGAGCAGCTGGTCAACATGATTGTCGCCCAGCGCAACTTCCAGGCCAATTCGCAGATGCTTTCGACGCAGGACCAGGTCACCCAGGCCATCATCAACATCAGGTAAGGCAAGGAGCGGGTATCAGCCAGTACGTGTCTGATACCCGCTTGAAGCTCGCAGCTTTCTGCGCCCGTCCAACTTCAATCTCAACACGCGAACCACAGCCCCATGGACAAAGCCCTCTACGTTGCGATGACCGGTGCCCGCGCCTCGCTGCAGGCACAGGCCACGGTGTCACACAACCTGGCCAACTCGGATACGCCAGGCTTCAAGGAAGCGCTGGCCAATACCGAAGCGTTCCGCATCCAGGGGCCAGGGTTTCCGTCGCGGGTGGATGCCGTGCATGTCGATGCCGGTTTCAACCGTCGCGTTGGTGCACAACAGATCACCGGCAACTCGCTGGATCTATCGTTGCAGCCAGGCAGTTGGCTTGCCGTGCAATCAACCGACGGCAGCGAGGCCTATACCCGCAGCGGCGCCTTGTCATTGACGCCGAACGGTCAGCTGGTAACCGCCGAAGGCAATGCGGTTCTGGATGACAACGGCAACCCGATCGCGGTGCCGCCGCACCAGGCCATGGAGATCGGTCATGACGGCACCTTGTCAATCATCCCGCTGGGCGAAGGCCCACAGACGATGGCGATGATTGGCCGCCTGCGCGTGGTTGATGCACCCAATGAACAGTTGGAGCGCCGCCTGGATGGATTGATGCGCAACACCGATCCACAACAGCCTTTCGCCCAGCGCCAAGGCAAGGCGCTGGACAGCGGCATGCTGGAATCCAGCAATGTTGATGCAGCCGGCGCGCTGGTGCAGATGATCCAGCTGCAACGCCAGTTTGAAATGCAGGTCAAGGTAATCAAGCACGGCGACGAGAACGCGCGCAGTGCCAACAGCTTGTTGCGCCTCAACGGCTGATAGAACCACGCCAGCGCGCATGCAGTGCGCCTGCCCTGGCTTTTGGTCGGGCCAGCGCTGTGAACGGTGGGTTACCCGTTTCCGGCGAGATCCCATTGATCCTCCACATCTTCACAGCCTCCCGGCGCGCACTGTTCCGGCGCGCATGGCTCGACGTCGCAAACCAAGCTTGGTCGCAGCCGTAGGCCATCGTATGGCCGATGTGCTCAGCGCCGACATTCCGACACCGGTTTTGGCACAGCCCATGCATTGACAGTACCAAGGGCCAATCGGCCGGTATCCGTCACCAAGGAATTGCACCATGAATCAGGCATTGTGGGTCGCCAAGACCGGCTTGGATGCGCAACAGACACGTATGTCGGTTGTCTCCAACAACCTGGCCAACACCAATACCACCGGATTCAAGCGTGATCGCGCCAGCTTCGAAGACCTGTTGTATCAACAGGTGCGTCAGCCCGGCGGTTCGTCCTCGGCACAGACGCAGCTGCCCACCGGCCTGCAGCTTGGTACCGGTGTGCGCGTTGTCGCTACCTCCAAACACTTCGAACAGGGCAGCCAACAGCAGACCGGGCGCGCACTGGATGTAATGGCCAATGGCCGAGGCTTCTTCGAAGTGATGATGCCCGACGGCAGCTCGGCGTATACGCGCGACGGCAGCTTCCAGATCAATGCGCAGGGCGAACTGGTAACCAACAGCGGCTACCCGGTGCAGCCCGGCATCCAGATTCCGGAAGGTGCGCAGTCGATGACGATCGGCACCGACGGCACCATCAGCGTGAAGATGGCTGGCGAAGCCGCCTCGGTTGAAATCGGGTCCTTGACGCTCACCGACTTCATCAATCCCGCCGGCCTGCAGGCCAAGGGCGAGAACCTGTACCTGGAAACCACCGCATCCGGCCCGGCCCAGAACGGCACGCCCGGCCTCAACGGGTTGGGCACGGTCGTGCAGGGTGCGCTGGAAGGCAGCAACGTCAACGTGGTCGAAGAGCTGGTGTCGATGATCGAGACCCAGCGCGCCTACGAAATGAACGCCAAGGCCATCTCCACCACCGACTCGATGCTCGGCTACCTCAACAACAACGTCTGATTGGTCGCCAAGGGATACCGTCATGAGCAGCACCCCACTCCTGCGCCACCTGTCCATCGCCTTGAGCGCTGCCTTGATCGGCGGCTGCACCTTGGCCGGCGACGTGCGCCCGTATGCGCCGATGGCACCGATCCAGCCCATCGTGGTGCAGGCCGCAGCGCCGACCGCTGGCGCGATCTACGCCGCCGGCCCGGGCCTGAATCTGTATGGCGATCGGCGCGCGCGTGATGTCGGTGACCTGCTGACCATCACCCTGGTCGAGAACACCATGGCCACCACTACCGCCAGCACCGCGATCAGCAAGAAGTCCGATATCGATGTTGGTACACCAACCTTGTTTGGCGCACCGGTCACACTGGGTGGAAAGGACATCCTGGGCGCGTCAGCATCGTCCGAACGTGACTTCGCTGGCAAAGGCAACAGCGCGCAGAGCAATCGCCTGCAGGGCAGTGTCACTGTCACCGTGATCCAGCGCCTGCCTAACGGCAACCTGGTGGTGCAAGGCCAGAAGAACCTGCGACTGAACCAGGGCGATGAACTGGTGCAGATCCAGGGCGTGGTGCGTGCTGCGGACATCAACCCGGACAACACCATTTCTTCCAGCAAGGTTGCCGATGCACGTATCGCCTATGGCGGTCGCGGCGCGGTGGCGCAGTCCAATGCGATGGGCTGGCTGGGCCGCTTCTTCAACTCAGCGTTCGCGCT
This sequence comes from Stenotrophomonas sp. STEN083, assembly GCF_056759195.1. NCBI lineage: Bacteria > Pseudomonadati > Pseudomonadota > Gammaproteobacteria > Lysobacterales > Lysobacteraceae > Stenotrophomonas > Stenotrophomonas sp. STEN083. The sequence continues at coordinate 5,572 of NZ_JBRRCU010000095.1, forward strand.
GTTCTGAGCACTGCGATGAAGACTTTCTCTTTCATGCGTCCTCTTGCCCTGGCGGCACTGGCCTTGGCAGCCGCCCTGCCCGCTCAGGCTGAGCGGATCAAGGACCTGGCCCAGGTCGGCGGCGTGCGCGGCAATGCGCTGGTCGGCTACGGCCTGGTGGTTGGCCTGGATGGCAGCGGCGATCGCACCAGCCAGGCACCGTTCACCGTGCAGAGTTTGAAAAACCTGCTCGGTGAACTTGGCGTCAATGTTCCGGCAAACGTCAATCCGCAGCTGAAGAATGTCGCTGCGGTCGCCATCCACGCTGAACTGCCGCCGTTTGCCAAGCCTGGCCAGACCATCGACATAACGGTGTCCTCCATCGGCAATGCCGTCTCGCTGCGCGGCGGAGCGCTGCTGATGGCGCCCTTGAAGGGCATTGACGGCCAGGTGTATGCCATTGCCCAGGGCAATCTGGTGGTGGGCGGCTTCGGCGCACAGGGCAAGGACGGCTCGCGCGTCTCGGTGAATATCCCCAGCGCTGGCCGCATTCCCAATGGCGCCACCGTTGAACGTGCCCTGCCTGATGTGTTCTCCGCTGGCGGCGATATCACCTTGAATCTGCACCAGAACGATTTCACCACCGTCTCGCGGATGGTCAATGCACTCAATGCCACGTTCGGTGAAGGTGCGGCGCGTGCGGTTGATGGCGGCACGGTTTCGGTGCAGACACCGACCGACCCCGGTGCGCGCATCGGCATGCTGGCGCGTATCGAGAACGTCGAGCTCTCGCCAGGCACTGCGCCTGCGCGCATCGTGGTCAATTCGCGTACCGGCACCGTGGTCATCGGCTCGCAGGTGCGTGTCTCCCCAGCGGCGATCTCGCACGGTTCCTTGACGGTGACCGTCAGCGAATCGACCCAGGTCAGCCAGCCCAACGCGTTTGCTGGCGGCCAGACGGTTGCCACGCCGCAGTCCACCATTACCGCCAGCAACGAAGGCAGCCGCATGTTCCGCTTTGACGGCGGCGCGACCTTGGACGAGATCGTACGTGCGGTCAACGAGGTCGGGGCTGCACCGGGCGACCTGATCGCAATACTGGAAGCACTCAAGCAGGCCGGCGCGCTGACCGCCGACCTTGAGGTGATCTGACATGCGTATCGCCGCGCCCTCGCTGGAACTGAATCCTGCCATCGCCAATGATCCGGCGAAGATCGACAAAGTTGCACGCCAGCTGGAAGGCCAGTTTGCGCAGATACTGGTCAAGAGCATGCGCGATGCGAGCTTTGGCGATTCGCTGTTCCCCGGCGAGAACCAGATGTTCCGCGAGATGTACGATCAACGCATTGCCGAGGCGATGACGCGTGGTCGTGGGCTCGGCTTGTCGGCCATGATCGCGCGTCAATTGGGCGGTGCGGAGGGCGCAGCAACGGCACCGGTAGATCCCAGCATCAAGCCTGCCGCGGCTGCACGCGCCTATCAATTGACCGCACCCGCAACCACCGGCCTGCCTTTGAATTCAGCACCGGCAATCGGCGAGGACCCGTTGTCATCGCTGAACATCGGCGATCAATCCACTTATATGGCGCCGCAGGCGCAGGCCTTGGATTTGATTGCCGGCCGCGACAGCAGCAGCTTCCACGCTTCACTGAACAACGCCAACCCGTATCAGGACAACTCACCGGCTGCGCTATCGAGCGATTGGGCGATGAGCAACGATCGCTGGAGCAATGTCTCGGCGGCGCAGCGCGGGGACGCAGTCGATACCGCGACCGCCAACGTCGCCGCCGACAAGCTCGGCAAGCACACCCCCGAGGGCTTCGTTGCCAGCATCTGGCCGCACGCCGAACGTGCCGCACGCGAGCTCGGCGTCGATCCGCGCGCACTGGTCGCCCAGGCTGCACTGGAAACCGGCTGGGGCAAGCGTCATATCAAACGCGACAACGGTGACAGCAGCCACAACCTGTTCGGCATCAAGGCCACCGGCTGGAGTGGCGAACGGGCCACCACCGGCACCCACGAATACGTCAACGGCCAGCGTCGCAACGAGACCGCCAGTTTCCGTGCTTATGGCTCGATGGCGGAGAGCTTTGGCGACTACGTACGCATGTTGAAGACCAGCCCCCGCTACCAGGCCGCACTCAGCGCCGGCAGCGATGTGCGCAGCTTCGCCCAAGGGCTGCAACGTGCCGGATATGCCACCGATCCGGCTTACGCGGCCAAGATCGCCGCCATTGCCGCTGGTCCCACCATCGAGCGCGCCGTCGCCGCCATCGGCGATGCCGGTGCGCGACTGGGCCAGACCTTTGCCAGCAACGCCGGTTTTGCCGGCATCACCCGTCGTTGAGATAGCCGTCCATGTCAAATGTTCTTTCCACTGGCACCAGCGCGCTGATTGCCTTCCAACGGGCGCTGGCCACCGTCAGCCACAACGTTGCCAACATCAAGACTGACGGCTACAGCCGGCAGAAAGTGGATTTCGCCACCCGCGAACCCAGCGACGTGGGCTATGGCAACGTCGGCAACGGCACCAAGATCACCGATATCCGCCGCGTGGCCGATCAGCTGGCGATTTCGCGCCTGCTGGACAGCAATGGCGAGCTGGCGCGACTGCAGCAGCTGTCCGGCATGGCCGACCGGGTTGATGCCTTGTTCTCCGACCCGGCGACCAACATCAGTGGCGTGTGGTCCAATTTCTTTGACGCTGTCAATGGCTTGGCGTCCAACACTGCCGGCACCGCCGACCGCCGCGATGTACTCGACAATGCCAGCACCCTGGTCAGCCGCTTCAAACAACTCAACAGCAGCCTCGACAGTTTGAACAGCGAGGTCAACAACGGTTTGATCTCTGCTGCAAACGAGGTAAACCGGCTTGCATCGGAGATCGCGCAGATCAACGGCGCCATCGGCAGCAATGCCGCTGCTGCTGCGCCGGATCTGTTGGACCGCCGCGACCAGCTGATCTCCAAGCTGGTTGGCTACACCGGCGGCACCGCGGTGATACAGGACGGCGGCGTGATGAACGTCTACTCCGCCGGCGGCCAGGCACTGGTCGTTGGCACCACCGCCTCCCAGATCACTACCGCCGCTGATCCGTATCAACCCGAGCGCCTCCAGCTTGCGATCAAGACCCAGGGCATGACGGTTACCTTGGACGGCAAAGCGCTGGGAGGCCAGATCGGCGGCATGCTGGAATTCCGCGAGACCGTACTGGATCCGGCGCAAGCCGAGCTGGGCCGGATCGCGGTTGGCATGGCGCAATCCTTCAATGAGTCCCACGCCGAAGGCATGGACCTGTACGGCGACATGGGTGGAGATTTCTTCAACCTCGGTACACCGAAGATCTCGGCGCATAGCGGCAACAACGGCGGCGCCAGCCTCACCGCCAGTTATGGCGACCTGAGCGCGTTGGACGGACAGAACCTGCTACTGAAATTTGACGGCAGCACGTGGCAGGCGAGTCGCGCCGATAGCGGCGTCGCGGTACCGATGACGGGCACCGGAACTGGAGCCGATCCGTTCGTCATCAATGGCGTTCAGTTCGTGGTCGGCGGCAGCCCAGCGGCCAACGACCGTTTCCTGCTGCAACCGACCGCTGCCGCAACCAATGAGCTCTCGGTGGCAATCACCGACCCGTCGCGTATCGCCGCCGCCAACCCGATAAAAGGTGCGGCCGCACTGAGCAATACCGGGACCGGCAAGCTTGGCAATCTGGATGTTGTGAATGCGGGCGAGCCTGCCCTGCTCAATCCGGCGGTGATCAGCTTCGTCGATGCAAACAACTACACCATCGATGGCGCCGGCCCCTACCCCTACACCCCCGGCCAGGCCATCAGCGCCAATGGCTGGAGCGTTGTGCTTGACGGCAAGCCAGCCGCTGGCGATCGCTTCGACATCACCAAGACCGCGCCGGGTTCCAGTGACAACGGCAATGCCAAGCGCTTGGCCGATGTCGAGGATGCCAAGGCGTTCAATGGCGGAACCGTCACCTTGAACGGCGCATTGGGTGGGCTGACCACCCAGATCGGCTCAGCAGCACGCTCCGCTGACTACTCGCTGCAGGCGCAGCAGGTCATCAACGACAACGCCAAGGCATCACGGGATTCGATCTCCGGCGTCAACCTTGATGAGGAAGCGGCGGACATGCTCCGGTTGCAGCAGGCCTACCAGGCTGCGTCGCAGCTGATTTCCACCGCCGACACCATGTTCCAGACGATCCTGAAGGCGGTGGGCTGATGAGTACCCGTATCTCCAGCAACATGATGTACGACCAGTCGGTCGCGCTGATGCTGTCCAAGCAGAGCAAGATGAATCACCTTGAACAGCAGCTGGCAACCGGCAAGAAAATCGTCACTGCCAAGGATGATCCAGTCGCGTCAGGCACCGCCGTGGGCATGGACCGCGTCCTGGCTGAACTTGAACAACTGGGCAAGAACGCCAACGCCGTGCAGAACCGCCTCGGCCTGCAGGAGAACGTGCTGGCACAGGCTGGAGAAATGTTGACGCGGGTGTCGGACTTGACTGTCCAGGCCAACAGCCCGGCACTGTCGGCGGAGGACCGCAAAGCAGTGGCCAGCGAGCTGAAGTCCATCAAGGACTCGTTGCTGGCCCTCGCCAACACCACCGATGGCAGTGGCCGCTATCTGTTCGGTGGCGCTGCCGATGCCAGCGCGCCATTCTCGTTGAGCAACGGCACGGTGACCTACAACGGCGACCAGACCCAACGCCAGGTCGAAGTGTCGCCAGGTACCTTCGTGAAAGACGCGCTGCCTGGCAGTGAGATCTTCATGCGCATCCGTACCGGCGACGGCACGGTGGATGGGCGTGCTGCCGCCAGCAACACCGGTCAGGCAGTGCTCACCGATGTCGGCCGCGACGGCTCCGGTGGTTGGGCAGGCGAGAGCTACACGCTTCGCTTCACCGCAGCAGATACCTACGAAGTGGTGGATGCAAGCAACACCATTGTGGCCACCGGCACCCACTTCAGCGGCGAAGACATCGTGTTCGAGGGGCTGCGCATGCGCATCGACGGCACCCCGGCGGCGGGCGACACGTTCACTGCGGCTACCGCTGAAACCCGTGACGTATTCAGCAGCATCGACCAGTTGGTGCAGACGTTGCAGATGGACACGTCCACGCCGGCGGCAAGGGCAGCCCAGCAGAACGCACTGCAGGCCAGCATCCGCGATGTTCGCCAGGCATCCAACAGCATGATCGATACGCGTGCTGCAGGTGGCGCTCAGCTCGCTGCAATCGACAACGCTGATTCACTGCGCGAAGCCAACACCGTCACGCTCAAGAGTTCGCTCTCGCAGATGCGTGACCTCAACTACGCCGAAGCAATCGGGCAGTACAAGCTCGAAGGCGCGGCGCTGCAAGCGGCACAGACCATCTTCACCCAGATGCAGTCGATGTCGCTGTTCAACATGATTCGCTGATTCACATCTACGGCAGCACATCTGCCAGTCCACAACGCAAAGCACCGAGCACAACGGAGACGTACCCATGGCACAGATCATCAACACCAACATCATGTCGCTGAACGCTCAGCGGAATTTGAACACCAGCGGTTCCAGCCTGGCTACCTCGATCCAGCGCCTGTCCTCGGGCCTGCGTATCAACAGCGCCAAGGACGACGCCGCCGGCCTGGCAATTTCCGAGCGCTTCAGCACCCAGATCCGCGGCATGGACCAGGCCGCGCGCAATGCCAACGATGGCATTTCCTTGTCGCAGACTGCTGAAGGCGCCCTGGGCGAAATCAGCAACAACCTGCAGCGCATCCGTGAGCTGGCAGTGCAGTCGCGCAATGCGACCAACTCGCCTTCCGACCGCGCCGCACTGGATGCCGAAGTTCAGCTGCTGAAGGCCGAAATCCAGCGCGTCGCCGAGCAGACAAACTTCAACGGCACTGCCTTGCTGGATGGCAGCTTCCAGAACCAGGCGTTCCAGGTGGGTGCCGATCAGGGCCAGGTGATCAACATCGCGCAGATCGCCAACGCCAACATCAAGGAACTGGGCAACTGGAACCGCGTGGATACACCGGCCTCGGCAGCAGCTGTCGCCGCTGACGGTGGTTACATCCCAGGCACTCCCACTCCAGGCACAAGCACCTTGAGCTTGGCAGGTGTGGCTGATCCGGCTGCTGCGCTTTCCTTCCAGATTGGCGGCACCACCATCAACGTGGCACAGGATGCAGCACGTACCACCGCCGCCGGTTTGGCTACCGCGGTCAACACTGCAATCGGCACCAACATCGCAGGGCTTACCGCCAGCGTCAGCGGCACCGATATCGGCCTGAGCAACACCAATGCCACACCGATCACCATTTCCGGTGGTCTCACCGGCACAGTCGGCGCCCAGACCGAAGTCGGCGGCACCCCGGCCAGCTTCACTGCCGGCAACTTCACCCTGACCGGCAGCAAGGGCACCGCAACCATCAGCTTCAGCGCAGCCGGTGGCGCCTCACAGCGCGCCAGCGATCTGGTGAAGGCCGTCAACAACCAGAGTTACAACACCGGTGTCACCGCCTCGCTGGATGCCAGCGGCAATCTGCAGTTGGCTTCGGCGTCGGGCCAGTTCACCATTGCTGGCGGCGCATCGTTGACCGCACAGACTGGCCTGACGGCAGATACGACGACCGACTGGGCAGCCGGCGCGGCCGAAACCGGTTTCGCGGATCTGGACGTGCTCTCGGCCACGGGTGCAGACAATGCCCTCAACGCCATCGACGCTGCGCTGCAGTCGATCAACTCCTCGCGTGCGGATCTGGGTGCGGTGCAGAACCGCTTCACCTCGACCATCGCCAACCTCAACACCTCCTCGGAGAACCTGTCGGCCGCACGCAGCCGCATCCGCGATGCCGACTACGCCAAGGAAACCGCAGAGCTGACCCGCACGCAGATCCTGCAGCAGGCGGGCACCGCAATGCTGGCCCAGGCCAACCAGTCGCCGCAGAACGTGTTGAGCCTGCTGAAGTAAGCAAACGCAGCTGTAGTGCCGAGCCATGCTCGGCAAAGGCTTCATCTGTAGTGGCCCGCCCAAAAGGGGGGCGCGCGGACCCCCGCAGCGACCACCCCCCCAAGCGCGCCGCAAAAAAATT
>NZ_JBRRCU010000096.1:0-12645 GCF_056759195.1 Stenotrophomonas sp. STEN083
GCTCCCCCCCCCCGCACGTCTCGCCCGCGCCGCGCCCCCACCCCCCGCCCCCCCCCGCGCCCCCCCACTACAGAGCCGCGGCTGCCCCTGCCGGGATTCAATGTGCCTGACGGCCCTCGACCCGATGTAGCAACTGCGGGCAGCCGTCCACCACCGCATACAGTGCCAATCGACTCAGCTCGAAGGTCTCGGCCGGTATCGATTCGGTCAACAGCTGCTGTTGCAAGGCGGGCTCCAGCGGAGTGCTGCAGACACTGCAATGCGGGGTGAATTCAAAACGATGGGGTGCGAACGCAAGGCCGCTGCCCACCAGCCGCTGGTGCAAGGCCAGCAGGGGGGGCTGGATCGGCCGGCGCCAGCCAGGTCACTGGGCCGCTGGCAAAACGGCGCAAGCCAGCAAACCGCATGCGGATCGGCAGGCAGGTATCGGCGATGCGCTGCAGACATTCGAGAACGGGTTCCGGTGTCTGCTCCGCCATCAACGGCCCCACACCGGAGGATCCGGCCACGGTGATCTCGGCCGGGAACCCGGCCAAGCGAGGATCGTATCGACGGCGTATTGCCAGCACCGCAGTCGCGATGGGTTCGGGCAGCTCCAGCACCACATAGGTTGGATGCCCGGTCATCTGTGCTCAGTGCGTCTCGCGCCGCACATGCCGCACGAAGCGGCGCAGCAGCTGGCGGGCCAGTGGCGCGGCGGTGACCTCGCGGGCGACGCTGCGGGCGCAGCCGCCGTGGCGGGCAATGCAGTCGGCACGGGCGCGGACGTAGCCGCGCATATGGTGGGTGGCGAATTCCGGGTGGAACTGTAGGCCCCAGGCCTGTTCGCCCCAACGGAAGGCGTGGCAGTTGTCCTGCACCGAGCGGGCAAGAACGGTGGCGCCTTCGGGCGCGCGCAGCACGGTCTGCAGGTGGGTGGCGTGGGCCGGGAAGCTGGTCGGCAGGCCGGCGAACAGCGGATCGGCCGAGGCCGGGGCTTCCAGCTCCAGCTGGATGGTGCCGGACTCGCGCCCGGCCGGGTTGTAGGCCACTTCCCCGCCCAATGCATGGGCGAGCAGCTGGTGGCCGTAGCAGATGCCCAGCAGCGGCATGCCGGCGTGGGCGGCGTCGCGCAGCCAATCGGCGCTGCGCTCGCTCCAGTCGGCGCGGTCGGTGACGAAGGCAGCCGAACCAGTGACTATCGTGGCGGCGAAATCACCGCGCTCGGGCAGCTGCTCGCCGTGCTCGACGTTGACCACCACGGTGTCGGCCTCTTCCAAGCCGGCGGCGACGCGGATCCAGTGCGGGAAGCGGCCGTAACGGCGCAGGGTCGGGAACGGTTGCCCGGTTTCAACGATCAAGAACGGCTGGGACTTCATTCCGGCGGCGGCAGTACTGACAGGACTTCCTCGATTGTAGTCAGCCCTGCGGCCACCTTTTCAAGCCCGGTGCGGCGCAGCGTACGCAGTCCGTCGGCCGCCGCGGCCTTGCTGAATCCGGCCAGATCCATGTCGCGGGTGATCAGGGCGCGCAGCCGCGAACCCAGTGGTAGCAACTCATACAGGCCGATCCGGCCCATGTAACCGGTGCGCCGGCACTCCAGGCAACCGACCGGCGCATATGCCGTCACCACATCTGGTAATGCTTCATGGGCATGACGTAGCGGCGCCCAATCGCTGTCACTCAGGGTATCCGGCGTCTTGCAGTGCGGGCACAGGGTACGCACCAGCCGCTGCGCCAGCACGCCGTTGACGGTGGAGGCGATCAGGTAATGCGGCACGCCCAGATCGAGCAGGCGGGTGATGGCCGAAGGCGCATCGTTGGTATGCAGGGTGGACAGCACCAGATGCCCGGTCAGCGAGGCCTGCACCGCCATCTGCGCGGTTTCCAGGTCGCGGATTTCGCCGATCATGATGATGTCCGGGTCCTGTCGCAGCAGGGTGCGCACGCCCGAGGCGAAGTCCAGGTCGATGTTGGTCTGCACCTGCATCTGGTTGAACTCGGGCGCGATCATTTCGATCGGGTCTTCCACCGTGCACACATTCACGTCCGGCGTGGCCAAGCGTTTGAGCGTGGAGTACAGGGTGGTGGTCTTGCCCGAGCCGGTCGGGCCGGTGACCAGCACGATGCCGTGCGGGCGTGCCACCAGTTCATTCCAGCCGGCGGCCTCTTCCGGACTGAAGCCCAGCTGCTCGATGCTCTTGAACGCCGAGTCCGGGTCGAAAATACGCATCACGCATTTCTCGCCGAACGCGGTGGGCATGGTCGACAGGCGCATTTCCACTTCGCGGCCGCCCGGCGAGCGGGTTTTGATGCGGCCGTCCTGCGGGCGTCTGCGCTCGGCCAGATCCATGCGGCCCAGCACCTTGACCCGGCTGATCACCGCGGTCATCACCGATGGGGGTAGTTCGAACACCTTGTGCAGCACACCGTCGATGCGGAAACGCACACGGCCCTTGTCGCGGCGCGGCTCCATGTGGATGTCGCTGGCGCGTTGTTCATAGGCGTATTGCAGCAGCCAGTCGACGATGCTGACCACATGGTGGTCGTCGGCGTTGACGTCACCGGCGCTGCCCAGCTCCACCAACTGCTCGAAACTGGGCGGAGTAATGCCGTTGCTGCTGTCACGGGCGTCGCTGCGCGCGCCGCGCACCGAGCGGGTGACGCCGAAGAACTCCATCGAATAACGGTGCAGGTCGAGCGGGTTGACCAGCACCATGTCGATGCGGCGACGGGTCAGGTGCTGCAGGTCCGGCACCCAGTCGCGTGCCAGCGGCTCGCTGGTGGCAACCAGCACGCGCTCGCTGTCCAGACCCAGCGGCAGGATGCGGTGGCGGCGCGCATAGGCATGCGAGACCACCGCGGTGGCGCCGGACACGTCCACGCGGGTCGGGTCGATACGCAGGTAGCGGGTCTGGGTGCGTGCGGCCAGCCATTCGGTCAGGCGTTCCAGGCCGAGCTCGCCGGCCCCGGTGGCGGCGGCCAGTTTCAGGTTGGCCAGCAGCACCAGCGGGTGCACTTCACTGGCATTGCGCGCGCCCTGGGCGGAGAAACGGATCCGCTCCTGGTCGTGTGCGGCCACCAGCCCATCGGCCAGCAGGGCGCTGGCGACATTGGAAAACTGCAGTCTTCCCGGGGCGATAGCCACCTGCGGTGACGGTGCCTGAGTCCCTTCCACAGCCGCGTTCTCCACCCCAAACCCCTTGCTGGCGCGGCCATCGCGCGGTCGGTCGCTATACTAACGCACCCCTTACGTACGGCTCAGGCAGCATGTCCGCGACTCCCCCCGTTTCGATTACCTTCCAGGGACTGATCCAGACCCTCAATGATTTCTGGGCGAAACAGGGCTGTGTCTTGATCCAGCCGCTGGACCTGGAGGTCGGTGCCGGCACCTTCCATCCGGCCACCTTCCTGCGCTCGATCGGCCCGGAAAGCTGGAATGCCGCCTACGTACAGCCCTCGCGCCGTCCCACCGATGGCCGCTACGGCGAAAACCCCAACCGCCTGCAGCGTTACTACCAGTACCAGGTGGCGATGAAGCCGAGCCCTGACAACATCCAGCAGCTGTACCTGGATTCGCTCAAGGCGCTGGGCATCGACCCGCTGGTGCACGACCTGCGCTTCGTCGAGGACAACTGGGAATCGCCGACCCTTGGCGCCTGGGGCCTGGGCTGGGAAATCTGGCTCAACGGCATGGAAGTCACCCAGTTCACCTACTTCCAGCAGGCCGGCGGCCTGGAGTGCAAGCCGGTGCTGGGCGAAATCACCTATGGCCTTGAGCGGCTCTGCATGTACCTGCAGAACTGCGACAACGTCTACGACCTGATCTGGACCTACGGCCCGGACGGCACCCCGGTCACCTATGGCGATGTCTACCTGCAGAATGAGGTGGAGCAGAGCACCTACAACTTCGAGTACGCCGACGTGGAAGAAATGTTCCATCGCTTCGACGCCTGCGAGAAGGAAGCGCAGAAGCTGGTGGAAGCCGGCCTGCCGCTCCCGGCCTATGAACAGGTCTGCAAGGCCTCGCATTCGTTCAACCTGCTCGATGCGCGCCGCGCCATCTCGGTGACCGAGCGCCAGCGTTACATCCTGCGCGTGCGCGCGCTGGCCCAGGCGGTGGCCAAGCTGTACGAGGCCAAGCGCCTCGAAGCCGTGGCAGCGAAGGAACAGATCTCGTGAGCCTGGCTGGGGTCGAAGGACTTGCCAGCGTCGGTTATGTGAATTTCCTGGCCGGTATCGGGCTCGCAGCATGGGCACGTGGTACCGGACGCAGTGTGCTTCTCTGGCTGATCTTTGGTTGGGTTCTGGCCCCGGTCGCCGGACTGGTGATGTTGTTCCTGCAAAAGCGCCGCGATCCGGCGCCTGAAGTTTCCGTATTCCCCCAAACTGGGCGTAGCGACCTGCTGTCGGTGCGCAAGGACGTCATATGAGTGAGATGAAACCGCTGCTGATCGAACTGGGCGTGGAAGAGCTGCCGGTCAAGGCGCTGCCGGGCCTGGCGCAGGCCTTCTTCGATGGCGTGATCGATGGCCTGGCCAAGCGTGGCGTGGCTTTCGAGCGTGGCGATGCCAAGCCGCTGTCGACCCCGCGTCGCCTCGCCGTGCTGTTGCCTGGCGTGGAAACCGAACAGCCCGAGCAGCATTCGGAAGTGTTCGGCCCGTACCTGAACATCGCCCTGGACGCCAATGGCGAACCGACCAAGGCGCTGCAGGGGTTTGCCGCCAAGGCCGGCATCGACTGGACCGCGCTGGAGCGCACCACCGATGCCAAGGGCGAGCGTTTCGTGCTGCGTTCGGTAACGCCGGGCGCACAGACCGCCAGCCTGCTGCCGGAGATCCTGCGCGAAGCCATCGCCGCCATGCCCATCCCCAAGCCGATGCGCTGGGGCAGCCACGAATACGCCTTCGCCCGTCCGGTGCATTGGCTGGTGCTGCTGCACGGCAACGACATCGTGCCGGCCGAGCTGCTGGGCCTGACCTCCGACCGCTTCAGCCGTGGCCACCGTTTCATGGCCGACAAGCAGGTATGGCTGAGCAACCCGGCCGACTATGTTGAATCGCTGAAGGCCGCCAACGTGCTGGTCGACGCCGACGCGCGCCGCGAGCGCATCGTCGCCGAGGTCAATGCCGCAGCCGCGCAGGCTGGCGGCGTCGCCCGCATCACCGACGACAACCTGGAGCAGGTGGTCAACCTGGTCGAATGGCCGGCGGCGGTGCTGTGCAGTTTCGAGCGCGAATTCCTGGCCGTGCCGCAGGAAGCGTTGATCGAAACGATGGAGATCAACCAGAAGTTCTTCCCGGTGCTTGATGGCGGCGGCAAGCTGACCGAGAAGTTCATCGGCATTGCCAACATCGAATCCAAGGACGTGGCCGAAGTGGCCAAGGGCTACGAGCGCGTGATCCGTCCGCGCTTCTCCGATGCCAAGTTCTTCTTCGACGAAGACCTCAAGCAGGGTCTGGTCGGCATGGGCGACGGCCTGAAGACCGTCACCTACCAGGCCAAGCTGGGCAGCGTCGCCGACAAGGTGCAGCGGGTCAGCGCATTGGCGCAGATCATCGCGCCGCAGGTAGGTGCCGACCCGGTGCAGGCCAAGCGTGCCGCCGAACTGGCCAAGAACGACCTGCAGTCGCGCATGGTCAACGAGTTCCCGGAACTGCAGGGCATCGCCGGCCGTCACTACGCCGTTGCCGGTGGCGAATCGCCGTCGGTGGCGCTGGCCATCGACGAGAGCTACCAGCCGCGCTTTGCCGCCGATGACATCGCCCTGTCGCCGCTGGGCAAGGTGCTGGCCATTGCCGAGCGCCTGGACACGCTGGCCGGTGGTTTTGCCGCTGGTCTGAAGCCGACCGGCAACAAGGACCCGTTCGCGCTGCGTCGTAATGCCTTGGGTCTGGCCCGCAGCATCATCGAATCGGGTTTTGATCTGGACCTGCCGGCGTTGCTGGCTTCGGCCAATGCGGGCCTTGCCGAGCGCAAGGTGCAGGCCGATTCAGGCGAACTGTACGACTTCATCATCGACCGCCTGAAGGGCTATTACGCCGACAAGGGCGTGCCGGCCACCCACTTCAACGCCGTTGCCGAGCTGCGCGTGGCCTCGCTGTACGACTTCGACCGCCGCATCGATGCCATCGGCACCTTTGCCCAGCTGCCGGAAGCCGAAGCACTGGCCGCGGCCAACAAGCGCATCCGCAACATCCTGCGCAAGGCCGACGGTGCCATCCCGGCCATGATCGACCCGGCGCTGCTGCGCGAGCCGGCCGAGAGCGAACTGGCCGAAGCCGTCACCGCTGCCATCGACGACACCGGCACCGCGCTGGCGCACAAGGACTACGTGGCCGTGCTCGGCCGCCTGGCCCGCCTGCGCCCGCAGGTGGACGCGTTCTTCGACGCGGTGATGGTCAACGCCGACGACCTGGCCCTGCGTGGTAACCGGCTGGCGCTGCTGCACACGCTGGGCGACCGCCTTGGCAGCGTCGCCGCGATCGAACACCTGTCCAGCTGATCAGCCTTGGATGCCTGACCGCAACAGGCCCGCGCAAGCGGGCCTGTTGCTTTGTGCAGCCGGCAAACAGCACCGGTAGTGCCGAGCCCTGCTCGGCTTGGGCATTACCGGTACAGCCTCTGTTGAGCATGGCTCGGCAGCGATGGGCGGCATGAGGGCCGTGTGATTTTGCCGGTCATGTTCAGACCGGTATGCTGACGCGCATGCAGCTATCTCGAATCACCCCGCTCCTTCTGTTCCTGGCGTCGCTGGCGGCAGCACCCCTCGCCCATGCCCGCGGCACCATCGAAAAGGTCCAGATCAAGGGTCTGGACAAGGGTGACGATGCCGAAATCATCGAAAACATCGAAGTATCGCTGTCGGTCTACGATGCGATCGGCAAGGTGCAGGGCGAATCGCGCTTGGAATACCTGCTGTCGCAGGCCGAGCGACAGACCCGCACGGCGCTGGAGCCGTTCGGCTTCTACAACCCCAAGATCACCGTGGAAGCGCCGCGCACCGGAGAGACCCTGCAGGTGCTGATCCAGGTCGACAAGGGCGAGCAGGTCAAGGTCCGCACCCAGGAGCTGGACATCACCGGCCCGGCCTCGCGCGACAAATACCTGCAGGAAGACATCGAGGCCTTCCACCCCAAGACCGGTGAGGTCTTCGATTCGGTCAACTACGAAGCCAGCAAGATCACCATCACCCGGCGTCTAGCCGAGCGTGGTTACTTCGATGCCGATTTCACCCAGCGCAAGGTCGAAGTGACCCGCGCCGAGAACGCCGCCGACATCTTCCTCACCTGGGATAGCGGCCGCCGCTACAACATGGGGCCGATCACCTTCGAGCAGGATTACTTCCGCCCCGGCCTGTTCGAGCCACTGGTGTACTGGGAACAAGGTAGTTACTGGCACGAAGGCAAGCTTGATCGCCTGCGCGAGTCGCTGACCAAGCTCGATTACTTCAGCGTCATCGACATCCAGCCGCATCCGGAGCAGGCCGATGACAACGGCGAGGTGCCGGTCAACGTCAAGCTGACCCGCGCCAAGCGCACCATCTACACCGCCGGTCTGAGTTACGGCAGCGAAAGCGGCGCGGGTGTGCGCGGCGGCGTCGAGCGCCGCTACGTCAATCGTCGCGGGCACAAGCTCACCACCCAGCTGGACTACGCGCAGAAGCGCAAAAGCTTCATCACCAGCTACCGCGTGCCGGGCTTCCTCTGGCTGGACGGTTGGTACAGCTTTGCGGTCAGCGCCTATGACGAGCAGACCGATTACATCGACCTGCGCAACGTCAAGCTGATCGCCAGCCGTAGCGGCGAAATCAACGAGAATCTGACCGCCATCGTCTCGATGAATGCACTGCGCGAACGCTGGCGCTACAGCTCCGGTGACCAGTTCAACGCAGCGGTCTACAACTATTCGACCCTGGTCTACCCGCAGCTCACCGCCGACTACGTCAACGTTGACGATAAAAGCTTCCCGCGTCGCGGTATCAGCGGCAACGCCACAATGCGTGGCGGCATCGAAGGCGCCGGTTCGGATACCAGTTTCATCCAGGCCGATGCCACCGTGCGCTGGTACATCCCGGTGGGTGATGCCGACCGATTGATCCTGCGCGGGCAGGCCGGTACCACCTGGACCAGCGATCTGGTCGCGATGCCGCCCAGCCTGCGTTACTTCGCCGGCGGTGACCGTTCCATCCGCGGTTATGCCTTCCGCGAAGTTGGTCCGCGCACCCCTGCACCGGACAAATTCGCGCTGGGCGCGAAGAATCTGGCAGTCGGTTCGGTTGAGTATGAGCATTACTTCGGCGGCGGCCCCTGGGGCGGCGCGGTGTTCGTCGATACCGGCAGCGCCTTCGACAACAACATCGATCTGCATACCGGCGTGGGCTTCGGCGTGCGCTGGAAATCGCCGGTAGGCCCGGTGCGCATTGATATCGCGCATGGCTTGAACAACCCGGATTCGCAGTTCCAGCTTTACCTCAACATCGGAGCTGACCTGTGAGCCGCCGTCCCGACGAGGTGAGTCCGGAAGAACGCGAAGCCCGCATCGCCGAGCTGCGTGCCAAACGCAAGGCGCGGCTGCGCACGCTGGCGGTACGCAGTGGCATCACCATCACCGTGCTGGTGTTGCTGGGCCTGTTCGCGCTGTACTGGCTGCTGCAGACCGTGGCCGGGCGTGAGGTGCTGCTGGCGCAAGTGGTGGCGCGCCTGCCCGCTGGTTCATCGCTGACCTGGAGCAAGGCTGACGGCCCGCTGGCCGGGCCTTTGGTCCTGCACGACCTGGATTTCCGCTACAACGAGCTGCATTTCACCGCCGGCCAGGCCTATCTGGATCCGGATATCCGTCCCTTGCTCGGCCGCAAGCTGCGGCTGGATGCCTTGCGCATCACCGATGCCACGCTGGAGCTGGGGCCATCGGAAGATACGCCGTTCGAGCTGCCCAACTGGCCGGATGTATTGCCAGCCATCGACTTGCCGTTGGCCTTGCAGGCCGACACCATCGTCATCGATGGCCTGCGCATCACCCAGCTGCAGCAGCCGATCATCGATATCACCAAAGTCCGCGGCGGGCTTGAAGCCGCCGATGGCGAATTCACCGCTACCCAGATCAAGGTCAACAGCAACCTCGGCGATTTCCGCATCGACGGCCACTACTTGCCGCGCGAAGACTACGCCACCGACCTGACCGTGCGCGCGCTGATGCCGCCGCGTCCGGGCCAACCCGCCGCGCGGCTGGGTCTGGTCGCGCGTGGCAATCTTGCCCATATGGAAGTTGCAGTGGCCGGCTACGCGCCCAAGCCGCTGCATGTCAGCTTCATTCTTGACGGCCGCAACGATCCGGTCTGGAACGTGGCCGCGCGGAGCGAGCAGCTGGATATCGGTCAGTTGGTGCCGGCGCAATTCCTGGACGAGGCACCGGCGCCGCTGGCATTGGATTTCACCGCACGTGGACGTGGCGGGCAGGCGCGGCTGCAGGGCCGGGTGCGCCAGGGTGAAAACGAGTTGGTGCTGGCGCCCTCCAATGTCGCCATCGACAAGCAGGTATTGACGGTTGCGCCGCTGGTTGCCGAAGCCTTCGGCGGCAGCGTGCGGCTGCAGGGCACGGCTGATTTCAGCGATGCACAGAATCCGGGTTTCCGCTTCGCCGTGGTGGCCAGTCAACTGACCTACACGCCTGAGCCGGACCCGAGTTCGCCGGACAGCACGCCGGTGCCGCTGCACCTGAAAGAAGCGCGGCTGGGTGTGGCTGGCAATCTGAAGAACTGGGCCGCCGTCGGTAAAGCCGACGTTGCGCGCGAAGCACAGGACGCGAATCTCGATTTCGATGTGCGTGGCAACGACCAGCAGGCGCATATCGAACACCTCAAGGCGACCACACCCGGCGGCGCGCTGGAGCTGAAGGGCTCGGCAGCATGGGCACCGGCGCTGGCCTGGGATGTGGATGCGACGCTGTCCAAGTTTGATCCCGGTTATTTCGCACCGGGTTGGGAAGGCAATCTTTCCGGCTCGTTGGTCTCCAAGGGCAAGCAGCTGCCGGCGGTGGCCGGTAGCAGCGACATGCGCTTCGAAGCCACGCTGGATGTGCCGCAGATCAACGGCACGCTGCGCGGCCGTCGCGTCGATGCACGCGCCAAGCTCGCGCTGCAGGGCACTCAAGGCGAAGGCAATGTAAGGCTGGTGATGGGCGACAGCCAGATCGAGGCCAAGGGCAAGGTCGGTGACCGGCTGGATGTGGATGCGCGGCTGCAGCCGCTGCACCTGTCCGACCTGCTGCCCGGAGGCACCGGCAGCCTGGCCGGTACCTTGCAGTTGCGCGGCACCCCGAGTCAGCCGGACATCACCGCTGATCTGCGCGGCAATGGCCTGCAATGGGACGACTGGAAGGCGCAGCAGATCAGCATCAATGGCCGCCTGCCGTGGCAGGGCAGCAATGGTGCGCTGGAGATCCACGGCAGCGCGGTGGAAGTCGGCATGTTGCTGGACCAGGTCAACATCAACGCGCGCGGCAGCGTGCAGAACCTGCAGCTGGAGGCCGATACCCGCAATGAGATGGGCGCATTGGCGTTGAGTGGCAGCGTGCGCCAGCAGGGACAGGCATGGCGCGGCGAGCTGGCCTCGCTGCGGATCGCGCCGGTCAAGGGCGCGCCATGGCAGCTGCGGCAAGCCGCAGCGTTCAATGTGCAGGGCAGCAGCTTCACCCTGTCCGACGCCTGCCTGGGCTCGGAGACCGGCGGCGCCCTGTGCATCGCCGCCAACTGGCCGCGCGAAGGCCTGCAGCTGCGCGGTGATGCCTTGCCGCTGGCGTTGGTGCAGCCATGGCTGCCGCCCAACGAAGGCCGTCGCATGTACCTGCGCGGTGACCTCACCCTGGACGGCAACATCCGTCCGCGTGGCAATGCCTGGGAAGGCGCCTTCAAGGTAGCCTCGGCCGAGGGTGGTATCCGCCTCGGCGACAACGCCCGTGGCGAGCTGGTGCGCTACGACAACTTCTCGCTCAACGTCGACATGCTGCCGAACAGCATCAAGGGCTATCTCGGTGTCGGCTTCAAGGGCGATGGCTTCATCGATGCCAAGGTGCAGACCGGTTGGGAGCCTAATGCGGCGCTCACCGGCGAGCTGTACATGAACATCGCGCGGCTGTACTGGCTGGAGTTGTTCTCGCCCGATCTGGTGCGTCCACAGGGGTTGATCGAAGGCCACGTCAGCCTGCGCGGCACGCGCTCGCAGCCGACCCTGGGTGGCGAAGCCAAGCTCAGCAACTTCACCGGTGAGTTCCCGGCGCTGGGTCTGACCCTGAGCGAGGGCAAGGGCAGCTTCATCGCCCAGCCCGACGGCTCGGCGCGTATCAGCGCATCGACCAAGACTGGCGGCGAAGGCACGCTGCAGGTGGACGGTGGTCTGTCCTGGTTCGGCGATGCACAGCCTCTGCAGCTGCATATTCATGGCGACAAGGTGCTGCTGGCCAATACCAGCGAACTGAGGGTGGTGGCCAACCCTGATCTGGACTTCACCCTGGCCGGCACCGCGATGGAACTGCGCGGCAGCGTGCATGTGCCCGAGGCCGATCTGGATCTTGAGCGCCTGGACCGCGGCACCTCGGCATCGGAAGATATCGTGGTGCTGGACCCGGTCGATCCGGAAGAAGGCCCGTCCTCGCCACTGGACATGGACCTGACCGTCAGCCTCGGCGACAAGGTCAAGATGAGTGGCTTCGGCTTGAAGGGCGCGTTGACCGGCAAGATGCAGGTGCGTGCGCGTCCGGGCCGCGAGATGACCGCCAACGGCGGCCTGGAAGTCAGCGGCCGCTACAAGGCCTACGGCCAGGACCTGACCATCACCGACGGCCAGTTGTTGTGGAACTACGGCGTGGTCTCGGACCCGCGCATCAACATCAAGGCCGAGCGTGCGATCGGTGATGTCACTGCCGGTATCCACGTCACTGGCCGCGCGCAGCAGCCCAAGGTGGACGTGTGGTCGGACCCGGCGATGTCGCAATCCGAATCGCTGGCCTATCTGGTGCTGGGCCGCAGCTTGAGCATGGCCAGCAGCGACCAGGCACAGCAGGTCAACGCGGCCTCGGCAGCACTGTCCGCCGGTACCGGCCTGCTCGCCGCGCAGGTGGGTGCCAAGCTGGGCCTGGACGATGCAGGCGTCAGCCAGTCGCGCGCGCTGGGTGGCTCAGTGATCGGCGTGGGCAAATACATCACGCCCAAGCTCTACATCGGCTACGGCGTCTCACTGGTTGGCAGCGGCTCGGTGCTGACCTTGAAGTACCTGCTGCGCCGCGGTTTCGACATCGAAGTGGAATCGTCCACGGTCGAAAACCGCGGCTCGGTGAACTGGCGCAAGGAGCGCTGAGCAGCACTGCGGATGGCACGGTTGTAGGAGCGGCGTCAGCCGCGAAGCCGCCGCTCCATCCGCAGTCATTGGCGCATTGCCGTGGCCGAAGCCCGGGTCTTTCGCGAGACCATGCTGCAGTGGCGTCGCGGCTGACGCCGCTCCCACAAAGCTCCACGCCCAATGCACCGGCTCACCGCCGCTTCAACATCAGCTTGCAATCGCCCACTGGAGAGCGGCAGGCCTTTGTAGGAGCGGCGTCAGCCGCGCAGCCCCCAATCCATTAGCCCCCCCTAGCGGCGTGGCCGGACCGCAGATCTGCGTCGGTGGGTCG